>NZ_JBYTAH010000063.1:26757-44908 GCF_058787975.1 Cupriavidus sp. FW305-26 | reverse complement strand
GTGGTGGTGGTGGTCGTGCGCGTGGCCATGGCCGTGCGCATGGTCGTGCCCGTGGTCATGGCCGCAGTCGTCGCCGCAATGCTCGCCATGCTCATGGTCATGATCGTGGTCATGGTCGTCGGCGCGCAGGAATTCCGGGTCGATCTCCAGCTTGGCGTTCAGGTTGAAGCCGCGCAGGTCGAAGATGGTGTCGATCGGCGCCTCGCCGAAGTTGACCAGACGGATCGGCGCGCGCGGGTTCATGTGCAGCAGGCGGTGGCGCAGCTCGGCCACGTCGGCTTCGGTCACCAGGTCGGACTTGGTGATGAAGATGGCGTCGGCAAAGCCAACCTGGCGCTGCGCCTCTTCCTGCTTGTCCAGCTGCAGGTGGGCATGCTTGGCGTCGACCAGCGTGATCACCGCGTCGAGCAGGTAGCGCGAGGCAATTTCCTCGTCCATGAAGAAGGTCTGCGCCACCGGGCCCGGGTTGGCCACGCCCGTGGTCTCGATCACCACGCGGTCGAAGTCGATCTCGCCGGCGTCGCGGCGCGTCAGCAGCGTCGACAGCGCCTGCACCAGATCGCCGCGGATGGTGCAGCAGATGCAGCCGTTGCTCATCTGCACGATCTGCTCGCGGCCGTCCTGCACCAGGATCTCGTTGTCGATGTTCTCTTCGCCGAACTCGTTCTCGATCACGGCGATCTTCATGCCGTGCTGCTCGTTCAGGATGCGCTTGAGCAGGGTGGTCTTGCCGCTGCCGAGAAAGCCGGTCAGGATCGTGACCGGGGTCAGTTTGGACATTGTTGTTCTCCGGGTATGAGAGATTGCCGTTCAGTGCGAAGCGCCGCCAGGCGAGGCGGGCGCACGCTTGCCGCACTCGGCGCAGACGCCGTTTACGGTCAGTTCGACATGTTCGATGGCAAAGCCGCTGGGCACGCGCGGCGCGGCCGGCGGAGCCGGCGCGCTGGCATCGTCCAGGCAGAAGGTGCGGTCGCAGCGGGTGCAGTGGAAATGGCTGTGCTGGCGGTGCTCCTGCGCGCGCGCGGCCTCGTGTTCAACCAGGCTGAAGCGGAACACGCGGTCGTTGCCGGCACGCTTCTGCGCCACGCCCTGTTCCACCAGCCAGTCCAGCACGCGGTAGACGGTGACGCGGTCTATGGTCTCGCCCGGTTCGGGCAGGCGGTCGATCACGGCCTGGTGCGTCAGCGCCTCTTCGCTGCCGATCAGGCAGGCCAGGATGCACAGCCGCGGCTGGGTCACGCGCGCGCCCAGCTGGCGCAGGCGCTCGTGGGCGGCTTCCAGGGACTCAGGGGTGGGGATCGCCGGTTCCGGCACAGCGGCCGGCCGGTCCGGACTGGGACGGGTCATGGGCGGATTTAACCATAGGCCCCCGGTTGATGCAATTCAGTTGCGTCAGCGGGCCGAATGGCGAAGCCGGCGCAGCCACGCCGATGAGGCGGTTTGCGCCTATGATCGGCACAGGACGACCCTTAGAAGCGGAGACGACCCATGCTGAATGACGCCAGCGCGCTGCTGTTCCCGAACTTCGAACCCTTCCGGCAGCGTGTCGGCGAGGTCGAGATCGCCGGCGTGCGCGGCGGTTCGGGACCGCCGCTGCTGCTGTTGCACGGGCACCCGCAGAGCCACCTGATCTGGCACCGGGTGGCGCCGGCGCTGGCCGATCACTTCACGGTGATCGCCACCGACCTGCGCGGCTACGGCAGCAGCTCGGCCCCGCCCGGCAATGCCGGCCACGAGCACTACAGCAAGCGCACCATGGCGCAGGACCAGGTGTCGCTGATGACGGCGTTCGGTTTCGAGCGCTTTGCGCTGTGCGGCCACGACCGCGGTGCCCGCGTCGCGCACCGGCTGTGCATGGACCATCCGGACGCGGTCAGCCGCGCCATGCTGCTGGACATCGCGCCCACGCTGGCGATGTACGAGCGCACCAGCATGGCCTTTGCCGCAGCCTACTGGCACTGGTTCTTCCTGATCCAGCCGGCGCCGTTCCCCGAGACGCTGATCAACGCCGAGCCCGATTTCTACATCGAGAAGCTGATGGGCCTGCGCCACGCGGGCCTGACGCCCTTCGCCCCCGACGCCATGGCTGCCTACACCGCGGCGATGCGCGACCCGGCGCGCGTGCATGCCATGTGCGAGGACTACCGCGCCGCCGCCACCATCGACCTGGAGCACGACCGCGCCGACCGCGAGGCCGGGCGCCGGCTGGCGCTGCCGCTGCGCGTGCTGTGGGGCGAGCACGGCGTGGTGGCGCGCTGCTTCGAGCCGCTGGCGCTGTGGCAGGAGGTGGCGACCGACATCAGCGGCCAGGCGCTGCCGTGCGGGCACTACATCCCGGAAGAGGCCGCCGAACCTCTGCTTGAGGAAATGCTCGGTTTCTTCCGTTAGGCCGCACCGGGTGTCACAAACGCATGCCTTTGCATCCGATCTCTGCCATATCCTCCCCGTTTCCCGCCATATGCGGCTGATTGCAAGCGGGTTAGCCCCTATACCTGCGTATTGTCTGGAGTTGCTAACATCAAGGCCCGCCCTTGCCGTTTTACGGCAGGGGCAGCCGAGCCAGCCGGCATGGTCCAAGAGCGCCGCCACAGAGACCGCGCCAGATGCGCCCCGCACAAGCAGGGGCCGGGCCGGCGGCAACGCATTGCAAGACGGGTATCAAAGGGAATCAGGAGAAGAGAGCATGAAACGAGTAATAAAGATGGTCGCGGCCGCGCTGGCAGTCAGCGCAATGGGTGTGGCGTCGGGCGCGTACGCCCAGGAATATCCTGGCGGCAAGCCGGTGTCGGCGGTGGTGCCGTTTGCCGCGGGTGGTCCGACCGACAAGCTCTCGCGCGAGCTGACCGCGATCATGTCCAAGCATCTGGGCGCGACCATGATCATCGAGAACCTCGGCGGCGCCGGCGGCACCATCGGCGCCAAGAAGGTGGCCCAGGCCAAGAACGACGGCCACACCCTGCTGATCCACCATATCGGCATGGCCACGGCCCCGGCGCTGTACCGCAACCTGGGCTTCGATCCGCTCAAGGACTTCGAGATGGTCGGCGAAATCGCCGACGTGCCGATGATCCTGGTCGGCAACAAGCAGCTGCCGCCAAACACCTTCAAGGACCTGCTGCCGTACCTCAAGGCCAACGCCAGCAAGCTGTCGCTG
The DNA here is from genome assembly GCF_058787975.1 of Cupriavidus sp. FW305-26. Classification (NCBI taxonomy): domain Bacteria; kingdom Pseudomonadati; phylum Pseudomonadota; class Betaproteobacteria; order Burkholderiales; family Burkholderiaceae; genus Cupriavidus; species Cupriavidus sp. FW305-26. The sequence continues at coordinate 41,754 of NZ_JBYTAH010000063.1, read as the reverse complement.
GCCAATGCCGGCATCGGCTCGGCTTCGCACCTGTGCGGCCTGCTGTTCCAGAGCGCGATCCAGACCGAACTGACCACCGTGCCGTACAAGGGCGCCGCGCCGGCACTAACCGATATCCTGGGCGGCCAGGTCAACCTGCTGTGCGACCAGACCACCAATCTCGCAGGCCACCTCAAGGCCAACTCGGTCAAGCCGTACGCGGCCATGCAGGCACGCCGCGTGGAAGCGTTCAAGGATATCCCGACGGCGGCCGAGCAAGGCCTGCCGGGCGTGGAAGTGAAGGTCTGGCACGCCATGTACGCGCCCAAGGGCACGCCCAAGCCGGTGATCGACAAGCTGTCGGCTGCGCTGCAGAAGGCCGTGGCCGACCCGACCTTCCGCTCCAAGATGGCCGAGCTGGGCGCCGAAGCCGCGCCGGCACAGCGCGCCACGCCGGATTCGCTGCGCACCCTCCTGACCGCCGAGATCAACAAGTGGACCCCGGTGATCAAGAAGGCCGGCGTGTATGCGGACTGATCTGGTGGAGTGATGCGCGAGGCGCGCGGGCCAGTGGCCCCGCGCGTCGCGGACAAGGGCCATGCGGCAACGCATGGCCCTTTTTGTTTGGGCGCGGCGCCGGGCAACGTGGCGGCAGGCATCCTATATTGGTCAGACCGCGCCCGGCGCACGCGAGGGCCTTGAAACCCGCCGGGGGCGTCGCCAACTAGGGTCCTGACATATTCACGGAAGCCACCATGGAACAGTATCACGGCACTACCATCGTCAGCGTCCGCCGCGGCAATCAGGTCGCACTCGGCGGTGATGGTCAGGTCACTCTCGGCAATATCGTGATGAAGGGCACCGCGCGCAAGGTGCGCCGCATCTACAACGGCAAGGTCCTGGTCGGGTTTGCCGGCAGCACCGCCGATGCCTTCTCGCTGCTGGACCGCTTCGAGGCCAAGCTGGAAAAGTACCAGGGCAACCTGACCCGCGCCGCGGTCGACCTGGCCAAGGACTGGCGTTCGGACCGCGCCCTGCGCCGGCTGGAAGCCATGCTGATCACCGCCGACCGCGACACCACGCTGGTCATCACCGGCAACGGCGACGTGCTCGACCCCGAGGGCGGCATCGCCGCGATCGGCTCGGGCGGCGCGTATGCGCAGTCGGCCGCCAAGGCGCTGGTCGAGAACACCGAAATGGCGCCCAAGGACGTGGTCGAGAAGGCGCTGACCATTGCCGGCGAGCTCTGCATCTATACCAACACCAACTTCGTCATCGAGACGCTGGAATAAGCGCAGGCCGGCCACCGCGCAGGCCGGCGCGCCCCCACTGAACGGATACCATGTCGCACACCATGACCCCGTCGGAAATCGTTTCCGAACTCGACAAGCACATCATCGGCCAGAACAAGGCCAAGAAGGCCGTGGCGGTGGCGCTGCGCAACCGCTGGCGCCGCCAGCAGGTGGCCGAGCCCCTGCGCCAGGAAATCACTCCCAAGAACATCCTGATGATCGGCCCGACCGGGGTCGGCAAGACCGAGATCGCGCGCCGCCTGGCCAAGCTGGCCGACGCGCCCTTCATCAAGATCGAGGCCACCAAGTTCACCGAGGTGGGCTATGTCGGCCGCGATGTCGACACCATCGTGCGCGACCTGGCCGAGATGGCGATCAAGCAGACGCGCGAGTCCGAGATGAAGAAGGTGCGCACCAAGGCCGAGGACGCGGCCGAGGACCGCCTGCTCGATGTATTGCTGCCGCCGGCGCGCGATATCGGTTTCTCGCAGCCGGAAGAGAAGGATTCCAACACGCGCCAGGTGTTCCGCAAGAAGCTGCGCGAAGGCTCGCTCGACGACAAGGAAATCGAGCTGGAACTCTCCGCCGGCATGCCGAGCATGGATATCATGGGCCCGCCGGGCATGGAAGACATGACCGAGCAGATCCGCACCATGTTTGCCGGGCTGGGCCAGGGCAAGAAGGCGCGCCGCAAGATGAAGGTCAAGGAAGCCTTCAAGCTGCTGATCGACGAAGAGGCCGCCAAGCTGGTCAATGACGAGGAGCTCAAGCACAAGGCCATCGCCAATGTCGAGCAGAACGGCATCGTGTTCCTGGACGAGATCGACAAGATCGCCAGCCGCAGCGAGATCGGCGGCGGCGAGGTGTCGCGCCAGGGCGTGCAGCGCGACCTGCTGCCGCTGGTGGAAGGCACCACGGTGAGCACCAAGTACGGCATGATCAAGACGGACCACATCCTGTTCATTGCCTCGGGTGCGTTCCACCTGTCCAAGCCGAGCGACCTGATTCCCGAACTGCAGGGCCGCTTCCCGATCCGGGTCGAGCTGGATTCGCTGTCCGTGCAGGACTTCGAGGCCATCCTGACGCAGACCGATGCGAGCCTGACCAAGCAGTACCAGGCGCTGCTGAGCACGGAATCGGTCGACCTGGTGTTTGCCGATGACGGCATCCGCCGGCTGGCGGAGATCGCCTTCTCGGTCAATGAGAAGGTGGAGAACATCGGCGCGCGCCGGCTGTACACGGTGATGGAGCGGCTGCTGGAAGACCTGTCGTTCCATGCGACCAAGTCGTCGGGCGAGACCGTGACGATCAACGCGGCATATGTCGATGAGCGCCTGGGTGACCTGGCGGTCAATGAGGATTTGTCGCGCTACGTGCTGTAAGGCAATACGGGCGGAATGCGGGAGGGGCGCACCACGGTGCGCCCTTTTTGCGTCTGTGGGCCAGTTTCCGCCCCTGGCGGGAACGGATTTCACATATCCGTACGTATCCGGCTGCCACATGCGGGTAAGGAGCGTAAGCATTGGTAAGCACGCTGGCGCGCAACGGCCCGACAATGCGACCCTTCGTCACCTTGACGGTCGATTGACCGGTGCGGGAGCCACCGCATCCCACTCAACTCACTGGCAGGAGAAATCGAATGGTCCATTACAAGACCCGCCGTGTCGTGCTGGCCACAGGCGGCCTGCTGGCCGCGCTGGCCGCCGCGACGGCCTTCCTTTGCATCCGTCCCGCCGTGCCCGCCGCCGAGGCTGCGCAATCGGGCTCGCGCGGCGCGGCCACTGCCGCGGCCGCGAAGCTGGCGCTGGATTCTGGCGGCCTGTTCACGCTGGCCGACCGGCATGCCGGCGATGCCATGCGCATCGTCGCGCAGGGCAGCAAGCCGCAGGGCAGCGCCGACGGGCTGGACTGGGACTACGTCCAGTTGCGCCTGTAACGCCGGCAGCAGTTGCCACCGGAAGGGCCGCGCAATCCGCGCGGCCTTTTTCTTTACCGCGACACCGGCCGCTTGCCCAGCTTGCGCTGCAAGGTGCGCCGGTGCATGTTCAGCGCCCGTGCCGTGGCGGAGATATTGCCGTCATGCTCGGCCAGCACGCGCTGGATATGCTCCCACTCAAGCCGCGCCACCGACAGCGGCACCGGTTCTTCCAGCGCGGCCTGCGCCGCATCTTCGGACACGCCCGCCATCAGCGCGGTCAGGATCGAATCGACATTGGCCGGCTTGGCCAGGTATTCGTCCGCGCCTTGCTTGACCGCGGCCACCGCGGTGGCGATGCTGGCGTAGCCGGTCAGGATCAGGATGCGTGCGTCCGGCAACGCCTGGCGCAGCGGCGACACCAGCTGCAGCCCCGATTCGGCGGGCACGGTGCTGCCGGCATCCGGCGGCGGCTCCAGGTGCAGGTCCAGCGTGACATAGGCAAACTCGATGCGTGATGCCAGCGCCAGTGCGGTGCGGCCGTCATGCGCCACCTGCACGGCATAGCCGCGTCGCGTGAGCGCGCGGGCCAGGGTGCCGGCAAAGACTTCGTCGTCGTCGATGACCAGGAAGGGCGTGCCAGCCGGTGCGGTGGCTTCGGGTACCGGGGTGAGGGTGTCGGTCATGGGGTTCGTGGTGCCGTGGCGGCGGCGGATGCGGAAAGGGTGGACAGCGCGGGCAGGCGCAGCTCGGCAACGGTGCCGCCGCCGGCGCGGTCATGCCAGGCCAGTTCGCCGTCCATCTGCCGGGCGGCGCTTTGCGCCAGGTACAGGCCGATGCCCTGGCCGCCGTGCTGGCTGGCCACCGGGGTTTCGCCCAGCTGGCCGCGCAGCATCTCGGGAATGCCGTCGCCGTGGTCGGCGATGCGGAACGACAGCCACGGCGCGGTATTGCCGGGCGCCATGGCGATCTGCAGCTGCAGCGGCTCCTGGCCGCGGCCGGCGGCTTGCTGGCTGCGCGCGGCGTTGTCCAGCAGGATGGTCAGGATCTGGCCCACGCGCGCGGTTTCCACCGCCTGCGCGCCGGCGCCCGGCGTGGCGCTGGCCTGCAGGCTGGCGTTGGGGTGGCGCAGCTGCCAGCGCTCGGCAAAGGCCGGCAGCCAGCCGTCGATGCGCTGCGGCGCCAGCGTGGCCGGGTCTTCGCGCAGGCGCGCGAGCGTGGTGCGGCACAGCGCCAGCTGCTGCTCCATGGTCTGCAGGTCGGGCAGGTAGCTGTTGATTGCGGAGGTGCCGCGGCCCGCGTCGGAGGCATCGGCACGCAGCTCGCCAGCGATGACCGCCAGCGTGGCCAGCGGCGTGCCGATCTCATGCGCGACCGCGGCGGCCTGGCCGTTCAGGTCTTCTACGCGCGCCTCGCGCAGCAGCTGCTCGCGTGCCAGGTTCAGCTGCGCCTCGCGCTGGCGCAGCACGCCGGACAGGCGCGCCACGAACAGCGCGATCATCACCGCGCTGGCAACGAAGTTCAGCCACATGCCGGCCAGGTGGTAGTTCACCGCGTTGTCCGGGTTGTGCAGGTCCAGCGGCACATATTCGAACAGCAGCAGCGTGTAGCAGGCGAGCGCGTACAGCGCCAGCGCGATCACCTGGCGCCACGGCAGGATGGCGGCGGCAATGGCCAGCCCCGGCAGGTAGAACGAGACAAAGGGGTTGGTCGCGCCGCCGGTGTAGAACAGGATGGCCGACAGCGCGGTCAGGTCCACCAGCAGCTGGCCCATCAGCTCGGCCTCGCCAGGGGCGCTGTTGCGCCGCGTGTGCTGGCGCAGGCGCAGGCCGGTCAGCAGGTTGAACAGCGCCTGCAGGCCGAACACCACCAGCAGCGGCCCGTAGGGCAGGCGGATGCCGGCGATGGGCTCGCAGCTCAGCACGGTCAGCGCCTGTCCCGCCAGCAGTGCCCAGCGCAGCCAGAACAGCCGGCGCAGCGTCACCTGGCCATGGCGGGCGGAGGTGCCCGCCGGCAGTGGCGACAGGAAGGGGAGGTCGGGCAAGCGGGTCACGGCTGCGGCGGTGGTCATGGCGCGAGTGTATCAATGCGGCCACGGGGCACTGGTGCGTGCGACACCTTGCCGCATTGGCGCTGCGCCGGTCGGGCTGCCAGACTAGCCGGCTGTGCGCCGCATGGCGGGGTTGCCTGGGGCATGCACGGGCGGGCATCGCCATGGTCTAATGTCTGCTTTCAGGAGAGCCTTTCATGCAAGCCAAATTCCGCTCGGCCACGCTGGCCGCATCGGTCGCCCTCGCCGCCGCGCTGGCGTCCGGCGCCGCGCTGGCCCAGGTCGATGTCAGCAACGCCTGGGTGCGCGGCACGGTGCCGACCCAGACTGCCTCCGGCGCCTTCATGGTGCTGCACGCGCACGACAACGCGAAGCTGATCGGAGTGTCGTCGCCGGTGGCCGCGGCCGAGCTGCACGAGATGAAGATGGAAGGCAACGTGATGCGCATGCGCCAGGTCAAGTCGCTGGACCTGCCAAAGATGAAGGACGTCGAGCTGAAGCCGGGCGGCTACCACGTGATGCTGATGGACCTGAAGGCGCAGCTCAAGAAGGGCGACACCGTGCCCATCACGCTGAAGATCGAGCAGGGCGGCAAGATGATCGAGCAGAAGGTCACGGCTGAAGTGCGTGACATGGTGCCCGCCGCCGCCGGCGCGAGCGGCGGCCACGGCGAACACAAGCACTGAGCGCCTGACGGGGCCGGCCTCGTCCATCCACCCATCCAGCCATCATGGCCAACAAGCAGCACGGCACCCGGCAGAAGCTGGTCTTTCGCGGCGACACGCGCCCCGCCAGGCCACCTGCTGTTCCCGCGCAGCGCCGTGATGCCCAGCCCCCGGCGCCAGCCAAGCCGGGGGTGCGCCGTCAGCCGCGCAAGCTGATCGGCTCTTCCGATTCCTGACTGGCCGCCGCGGCCAGCACGCGCTCGCGCAGCCAGGCGTGGGCGGGATCGGCTTCGGTGCGCTCGTGCCAGATCATGCTGAAGGTGAAGTCGTCCAGCGCAAACGGCGGCGCGAACACGGCGTAGCGCGGGTCCTCTTCCAGCGCGGCCAGGCTGCGCCGTGCCGTGGTCAGCACCAGGTTGGTCCCGGCGATCAGCGCCGGCGCCACGCTCCAGTGCGGCACCACGCAGGCGATCTTGCGCCGTCCCCCCAGCTTGGCCACCGCCGTGTCGATCGCGTCCATGCGTTCGCTGTGCGTGGCCACCAGCACGTGCGAGCGCGCCAGGTAGGCCACCTGGTCAAGCCGGCCGCTGTCGCGCACGGTGGCGGCATCCACCGCGCAGGCATAGCTCTCGCAGAACAGCTCGGCGGATTTCACGCCTTCCGGCTGGTGGGTGAACACGCCCAGCGCCATGTCGATCTCGCCATCGGCCACCTGGGCGGTCATGCCTTCGCGGCTGGCCTGCGACACCACCAGGTCGATATTGGGCGCGGCCTTGCGCACCGCGCGCAGCAGCCGCGGCAGCACCACCAGCGCGCCGTAGTCGGACATGGCCAGGCGGAAGCTGCGCCGCGCGGTGGCCGGCTGGAAGCCGCTCGGCCCCAGCAGGATGCGCACCTGCGCCAGCGCCTCGGCCAGCGGGCCGGACAGCTCATGGGCGCGCGCGCTCAGCACCAGGCCGCCCTTGCCGCGCACCAGGATGGGGTCGTCGAGCAGCTGCCGCAGGCGCCCGAGCGCGTGGCTGACCGCCGGCTGGCTCAGGTGCAGCCGCAGCGCGGCGCGGGAGATATGGCGCTCGGCCAGCAGTGCTTCGAGCACCACCAGCAGGTTGAGGTCGATTCCGCGTAGGCTATTCATTCGGCGAATAATAAACGTACGAAAGCAGAATTGGAAATTCGCATTGCGATATTTCAAACTGCTGGCATCGCATCTTGCCCTATGGAGCGCTTCATGTCAGGCACCCAGTTGCCGTTTTCCTTCCCGGTTTCACTCTGGCTGCCGCTTGGCACGGCCGTGCTGGCCGGCGCGGCGATCCCCTTCCAGGCCGGCGCCAACGCCACCCTCGGGCGCACACTCGGGCATCCGCTGTCGGCCACGCTGGTGTCGCTGCTGGTCAGCCTGGCGGCGCTGCTGCCCGTGCTGTGGCTGATGCGCGTGCCGCTGCCGGCGCCAGCGGCACTGGCGCGCGCGCCGGGCTGGCTCTGGATCGGCGGGGTGCTTGGGGTGTTCTATATTTCGGCCGCGCTGATGATGGCGCCGAAGCTGGGCGCCGCGGGCTTTATCGCCGCGGTGGTGGCGGGCCAGGTGCTGGCGGCGCTGCTGGTGGACCAGTTCGGGCTGGCCGGATTTGCGGTGCGCGCGCTCACGCCGGCGCGGCTGGCGGGCGCGGCGCTGATCGTGGCGGGGATGCTGGTGATGCAGTGGGGCAGTGCCGCAGGGCCCGGGCCGGCGCCTCAGCCAGCGGCGGAATCAGGTTCCTGAGCCGCTTGCCGGCGCGCTGCCAGGCAGGCCGGACACAGGCAATGCTGGCCCGGCACGATGCGCCGCGCCGGCAGCAGCGGCTGGCTGGCGCACCAGCACTCGGGCAGCCCCGCCACATAGCCGCAGACAAAGCCCGCGCCGCAGTGGCTGCAATGTTCGACCGGGCGCAGCTGGCCGGTCAGCACGGTCGAGGCGTCGCTCATGGCTGGCTTCTCGGCGCTGGCGGGAAATCGGGGATGCTGGCTGGCAAGAGGCGGCTGGCGGCGGGCATGATGGCCAAGGTGGGGAACGCTGTGCCGCGGCGCAGGCCAAACGGCTGAGTGGTGGCACGTTGTTGCGTGGACGGAACGCGTTGGTGCCCCGTGGGGCGCTTGCAGGCGGTTCGCGGGACCACGTTCGGCCGGTTGACTCGCGCCCCGCGCGGTTTCTTGTAAAATCGGCGCCTGCCATGGCCGGATGGCGCACTTTCGGGCGATCCCCGTTGGTTATCCCTGGCTACGTGGCCGATTAGCCATCATACCTGTTGATTCTCACGGATGTCCCCCATGAACGCCGACAACCCCGGGCCTGCCGCAACCACGGTGGCCGCCATTGCTCCCGCGCTGAAAGCCGAGATCCTCGCCGAGGCCCTGCCGTATATCCGCAAGTTCCACGGCAAGACCATCGTGGTCAAGTACGGCGGCAATGCCATGACCGAAGAGAAGCTCAAGCATGGGTTCGCGCGCGACGTGATCCTGCTCAAGCTGGTCGGCATGAACCCGGTGGTGGTGCACGGCGGCGGCCCGCAGATCGATGAGGCACTGAAGAAGGTCGGCAAGGTCGGCACCTTCGTGCAGGGCATGCGCGTCACCGACGAAGAGACCATGGAAGTGGTCGAGTGGGTGCTGGGCGGTGAGGTCCAGCAGGACATCGTGATGCTGATCAACCAGTACGGCGGCCAGGCCGTGGGCCTGACCGGCAAGGACGGCGGCCTGATCCGCGCCAAGCGCTTGCAGATGCCGGACCGCGAGAACCCGGGGGCGTTCATCGATATCGGCTACGTCGGCGACATCGAGGCGATCAACCCCGCGGTGGTCAAGGCGCTGCAGGACGACGCCTTTATCCCGGTGATCTCGCCGATCGGCTTCTCCGACGACGGCCAGGCCTACAACATCAACGCCGACGTGGTTGCCGGCAAGATGGCCGAGATCCTGAAGGCCGAGAAGCTGGTGATGATGACCAACATCCCGGGCGTGATGGACAAGAAGGGCAACCTGCTGACCGACCTGTCCGCGCGCGAGATCGAAGAGCTGTTCGCCGACGGCACCATCTCGGGCGGCATGCTGCCGAAGATCTCGTCGGCGCTGGATGCGGCCAAGAGCGGCGTGCATTCGGTGCACATCATCGACGGTCGCATCGAGCATTCGCTGCTGCTGGAAATCCTGACCGAGCAGGCCTTCGGCACCATGATCCGCTCGCACTGAGCGGAGCCTCGGGGCGGTGCCGGCAGCGGCCGGCCGCCCCGGTTATCCCATCACCCTCCGAGTTTGCCCGGCGTGCCTTCAAGTCTTCCTTCTCCGCGCCGTGTCCGCGCTCGCCTCTGCCGCCGCCCCGCGGGCAATACCTCGGGCGATACGGTCTGGCTGTTCGATCTCGACAACACCCTGCACGACGCCTCGCACGCGATCTTCCCGGCCATCAACCGGCTGATGACCGACTACGTGGCGCGCGTGCTCGGCTGCGACGAGGCCACCGCCAGCCGCGTGCGCGTGGACTACTGGCAGCGCTACGGCGCCACGCTGCTCGGCATGATCCGGCACCACGGCGTGGATCCGGCTGACTTCCTGCGCGCCGCGCATGAATTCCCGGCGCTGGCCGACATGGTGCGGGTGCGGCGCGGGCTGGCCGCGCACCTGCGGCGCCTGCCGGGGCGCAAGATCCTGGTCACCAATGCGCCGCAGGACTACGCGCGGGCGGTGCTGGAGATAGCGGGCATACGGCATTGCTTCGAGCGCGTGGTGGCAATCGAGCAGATGTGGGTGCATGGCCACCTGCGGCCCAAGCCGGACCGCCGCATGCTGCGCCGGTTGCTGGTGCAGACCCGCATCGCGCCACATCGCGCGGTGCTGGTGGAAGACACCGTGTCGCACCTCAAGCGCTATGCCGGCACCGGCATCCGCACCGCGTGGGTGACGGGCTACCTGCGCACGATCGCGCCATCGCGCCCGCATGAGGTGCCCGCGGTGCGCGACGACGGCAGCCGGCGCGATGCCGCGGTACGCTCGACGCTGGAGGCGGAGGACCGGCGCCATGTCGGCCACGCCGCGCAGGAGCAGTCGGTGACGCTGGTGGCCGCGGAGACCCAGGCACCGCAGGCGCAGCCCGACAACGTGCGGCGCGTGCGCGCCCGCGTGCCGAACCGGCCGGCCTATGTGGACATAAAAGTACAATCGATGCATCAACTCCAACGACGAATGCGGAGAATCGGGTCATGACGCAAAGCAACGGGCGCGAGCCAGAGGCGGTCATTTCAGGCAGTGCGCAGGATGCGCAGGACGGAGGCCAGCCGCCGGCCACGCCGGCGCGCAAGCGCCCGCGCCCGGGCGAGCGCCGCGTGCAGATCCTGCAGACCCTGGCCACCATGCTGGAGCAGCCGCGCGGGGAGAAGATCACAACGGCGGCGCTGGCCGCGCGCCTGAGCGTGTCGGAGGCGGCGCTGTACCGCCATTTCGCCAGCAAGGCGCAGATGTACGAGGGCCTGATCGGCTTTATCGAGCAGACCGTGTTCGGCCTGATCAACCAGATCACCGACAAGGAAGAGCACGGCCTGCGCCAGGCCCACGCCATTGTGCGCATGCTGCTGTCGTTTGCCGAGAAGAACCCTGGCATGACGCGCGTGCTGACCGGCGAGGCGCTGGTGGGCGAGCACGAACGCCTGCAGGAGCGCATCAACCAGGTGGTGGACCGCATTGAGGCCTCGCTGCGCCAGTGCCTGAAGATGGCGGTGACGCAGGCCGCGTTCCCGGCGGATGCCGATATTCCCGCACGCGCGGCGCTGATCATGGCGGTGGTGCAGGGCCAGTGGCACCGCTATGCCAAGAGCGGCTTCCGCAAGTCGCCGTCGGACCATGCCGAGGCGCACCTGAGGGTCTTGCTGGGTTAAGAACCCATTTCACAATGAAGAAGGGGCCCGGCAGCAGCCTTCCCTTCGGGTTCAAGCCAGGCGCGGCGCATGCGTCGTTACGGGCCTTGACCTTGGAATGACCAAGGCCGGCGGCCCGCGCCTAGCCTGCGCCGCGCCTGGCTTGAACGCGTCCCCATCTTCATTGTGAAATGGGTTCTAAATCAACATGCCGGGCCGATTGCTCTATAATTGCCCGGTCGCGCCGATTTGATGACTGGCTTGCGGGCGCGCGGCAGCCAAGGGACCAAGTTCCGGGTTGCCACTACAAATGCGGCTAAAGAGGTTGGGTCGGCGCCCCATGCCTCCACGGTAGTGGATGGCGCCGGCACGCGGAATCCCGCAAGGAATCCAGTGAATCCCGACTTGGCTGCGACGCTTTATACGCAAATGCCGGTCGGGTTTTTTTATGCCCGTTCGCCACGGGCCGGATTCCATGACTGATGTCGCCCTGCCGACCGCCGCGCCTGCCGCGTTCGACCTGCCGCCCGATTCGGTCGGCGTGGTTGCGCCGCAGCGCATGCACTTTGCCGAGCCGCTGAAGCTGCGCAACGGCTCGTCCATTGCCGGCTACGACCTGATGGTCGAGACCTATGGCACGCTCAATGCGGCCCGCTCCAACGCGGTGCTGGTGTGCCACGCGCTCAATGCCTCGCACCATGTGGCCGGCGTCTATGCGGAAGACCCGCGCGACGTGGGCTGGTGGGACAACATGGTCGGGCCCGGCAAGCCGCTCGATACCAATCGCTTTTTCGTCATCGGCGTCAACAACCTGGGCTCGTGCTTCGGCTCGACCGGCCCGATGAGCCTCAATCCGGCCACCGGCGCGCCCTACGGCGCGGCGTTCCCGGTGGTGACGGTGGAAGACTGGGTCAATGCGCAGGCGCTCGTGGCGGACGCGTTCGGCATCACGCAGTTCGCCGCGGTGATGGGCGGCAGCCTGGGCGGCATGCAGGCGGTGGCCTGGAGCCTGCTGTACCCGGAACGCCTGCGCCACTGCATCGTGGTCGCGTCCACGCCCAAGCTGTCGGCGCAGAATATCGCCTTCAACGAGGTCGCGCGCAGCGCCATCCTGTCGGACCCTGATTTCCACGGCGGCAACTACTACGCGCATGGCGTCAAGCCCAAGCGCGGCCTGCGCGTGGCGCGCATGATCGGCCATATCACCTACCTGTCGGACGAGGACATGGCCGAGAAATTCGGCCGCGAGCTGAAGACCGACGACATCCGCTTCTCGTTCGATGTCGAGTTCCAGGTGGAGAGCTACCTGCGCTACCAGGGCGACAAGTTCGCCGAATACTTCGACGCCAACACCTACCTGCTGATCACGCGCGCGCTCGACTACTTCGACCCGGCGCTGGCCTTCGGCGGCGACCTGACGCGCGCGATGGCGCAGACCCAGGCCAGCTTCCTGGTGGCGAGCTTCGGCACCGACTGGCGCTTCGCGCCCAGCCGCAGCCGCGAGCTGGTCAAGGCGCTGCTGGACAACAAGCGCCCGGTCTCGTACGCCGAGATCGATGCGCCGCACGGCCACGATGCCTTCCTGCTCGACGACCCGCGCTATCACAACCTGATGCGCGCCTACTACGACCGCATCGCAGAGGAGATCGGCGCATGAACGCACTGGCCAATCCCAATATCCTGGCGCTGCGCCCCGATTTCCGCGCGATCGCGCGCTGGATCGAACCCCATTCCACCGTGCTCGACCTGGGCTGCGGCGACGGCAGCCTGTTGCGCGTGCTGCAGGACGAACTCGACGTGCAGGCCTACGGCATCGAGATCCGCGACGAAGGCGTGCTGGCGTGCGCGCAGAAGGGCGTCCATGTCATCCAGCAGAACCTGGAGGGCGGGCTGGCGCTGTTCGAGGACAAGAGCTTCGACACGGTGATCCTGTCGCAGACGCTGCAGACCATCCACAACACCGCGCAGGTGCTGCGCGACACGCTGCGGGTGGGGCGCGAGTGCATCGTCTCGTTCCCGAACTTCGGCTACTGGCCGCACCGGCTGTCGGTGTTCCGCGGCCGCATGCCGGTATCGGAATCTCTGCCCTACCAGTGGTACAACACGCCCAATGTGCGCGTGCTGACCATCAGCGACTTCGAGGCGCTGGCGCCCAAGGTCGGCCTGCGCGTGATCGACCGCGTGGTGATGCACGAAGGCGTGACCGTCAACTGGGGCGGCAACTGGCGCGGCAGCCTGGCGGTGTACCGGGTCTGCGCGGCCTGAGCCAGGCGCGTCAGCCGGGCAGCGCGCCCGCCTCGTACTGCGCGGCAAACTCCCCCGACGGCGGGATCGGCTTGATGATGTCGATCAGCACGCCGTTCGGGTCGGCGGTAATGAAATGCCGCTGCCCGAAGGCCTCGTCGCGCAGCGGCAGCAGGATCGGCAGCCCGGCCGCCCGCAGGCGGTCATGGACCGCATCCGGGTCTTCCACTTCGAAGTTCAGCAGCAATCCCCTGGCGCGCTGGCCCCGGGCCGGGGCGGGGATGGTCTCGTGGGTGCCGTCCAGCACCGCGAGGTTGACCGACGGATCGCCGGCCAGTTGCAGGTGCACGTACCAGTCGCTGGTGAACAGCGCCACAAAGCCGAAATGGCGCTGGTAGAACGCGGCCGTGCCGGCAACCTCGCCGGTCATGATGACGGGGTAGTAGCTGGTGATTTTCATGGATGCTCCTCTGTTATTCAGATACATGCAGCCTGTATGTAAATCCATATTAAGATACAGGCTGCATGTATGCAAGGAGGCAATGGTGGCCAGATCCAACCGCGAACGTACCGGGGCAACCCGGCAGGCGCTGCTCGATGCCGCGCGCACGCTGTTTGTCAGCCGCGGCTACGGGGAGACCTCTACCCCTGACATCTGCGCCGCCGCCCGCATCACGCGCGGCGCGCTGTACCACCATTTCGCCGACAAGCGCGACCTGTTCCGGCACGTGCTGGCGGAGGAGGCTGCCGCGGTGGCGGACGATATTGAAGCCGCGGCGCCCGCGGGGCTGGATGCCGCGGACGCCCTGATCGCCGGGGCGCAGGCCTACCTGGACGCAATGACGGTGCCGGGCCGCACGCGCCTGCTGCTGGTGGAAGGGCCGGCGGTGCTGGGACTGCGCGAAATGCTCGCGCTGGACGACGCCAACGCCGCCCGCACGCTGCGCGAGGGGCTGGAGGCCGCGGGCGTGGACCCGCAGGGCGATGTGGCGCCGCTGCTGTCGGCGGCATTCGACCGGGCCGCGCTGGAGATCGAGGCCGGGGCCGATGCCGTGCGCGTGCGCGGCGCGATGCTGTGGTTGCTGCGCCGGGTCCTGGGCCAGTCGGCGCGGTGATCAGCGCGGCGCGTCGTCGGCGGTGCCGGCCAGGTGATCGACAAAGGCGCGCACCTTGGGCGGTACATGCCGGGTGGGCGTGTAGACCGCGTAGGCCGTGCCGATGTAGGGCTCGAGGATGTCCCAGTCGGCCAGCACGGTGACGACCCGGCCCTGGTCCAGCGCATCGCCCAATGAGAAGTCCGGCACCAGCCCGATGCCGGCATCGCGCTCCACCATGCTCATGATCGCCAGGCTGTTGTTCAGCGTCAGGCGCGGCGGGATGCGCACCTCCACTTTCTCGCCGCCGGCCTGGTGGCGCATGGCCCAGCGCTCGCCGAAGTTGCCGTAGCCCAGGTACAGGCAGCGTGCGGCGGGCAGGTCGGCGGGCGTGGCCGGCGTGCCGTGGCGGGCCAGGTAGCCGGGCGAGGCCACCAGCCGGTAGCGCACCTCGCGCAGCGGGCGCGCAGCCAGCCCGGGCGCCAGTTCGCGCGCGATGCGTACGGCCACGTCCATCCCTTCTTCGACCAGGTCGACCATGCGGTCGGCCAGCGTCAGCTGCAGGTCCAGCCCCGGGTATCTGGCCAGCAGCGCCGGCAGCCGCGGCGCCAGCCAGGCCTGCCCGAACGAGACCGGCGCGCTCACGCGCAGCACGCCATGCGGCGTGCCGCCGTGCTCGCCGGCCAGCGCGGTGACGTCGCGCGCTGCCGCGGTCATGCGGGCGCAGGCGGCGTAGACCGACTGGCCCAGCTCAGTCAATGCAAAGGCGCGCGTGGTCCGCTGCAGCAGGCTGGCGCCGAGCGTGGCTTCCAGCCGGGAGACGTGCCGGCTGACCGCCGACGGCGTCATGCCCAGGTCGAGTGCGGCAGCCGAAAAGC
>NZ_JBYTAH010000063.1:0-26747 GCF_058787975.1 Cupriavidus sp. FW305-26 | reverse complement strand
CCCCCCCCCCCCCCACCACGCGCGCAAACACGGCCATCGCATTAAGTGGCATATCCGGCATGGCACGTCCTCTTTCTTTGACTTCAGATCAAATACTAATTGAGCTCTGACGGGATTGTTGAGCAGATCGCATGATGGAACAATGCGGCCATTGTCTGACCGGAGTCCGTCATGCCCTCGCAACAACCCTTGCCAGGCGGCGCCTGGCGCATGGTCGCGGCCATGCTGCTGTCCGGCACCATCGGCTGGTTCGTGGTCACCAGCGGCCAGCCGCCGCTCGATGTGGTCTTCTTCCGCTGCCTGTTCGGCGGCGCGGCGCTGCTGGGCGTGCTGACGCTGCAGCGCGGCTGGGTGCGGATGAGCCGCGCGCAGCTTGGCTGGCTGGCGCTGGGCGGCGTCACGCTGGTGCTCAACTGGCTGGCCTTGTTCTCGGCGTATGCGTGCAGCGGCATCGCCATTGCCACGGTGGTCTACCACACCCAGCCGTTCTTCCTGCTGCTGCTGACCTCGGTGATCCAGCGCGAGCCGTTCCCGTTCGCGCGGCTGCCATGGCTGGTGCTGGCCTTTGCCGGGGTGATGCTGATCACCGGGCTGGAGCATGGCGCCACTGGCACTGCGATGCTGGCCGGCATCGGCCTGGGCCTGCTGGCGGCACTGCTGTATGCGGTGACGACCCTGGCCACGCGGCGGCTGCAGGCCATCCCGCCAGGCCAGATCGCCGGGCTGCAGATGGTGCTGGGCGTGCTGATGCTGGCGCCGCTGGCACATCCCGCGGCCGGCAGCTATGGCACCGGCACCTGGGCCGCGCTGCTGGCGCTGGGGCTGGTGCATACGGGCGTGATGTACACGCTGCTGTATGGCGCGTTCCAGCGGCTCAACGTGGTGTCGATCGCCACACTGTCCTTTATCTATCCGCTGGTGGCGATCGTGATCGACGTGATGGTGTTCGGCGTGGTGCTGGGCCCGCTGCAGATCGCCGGCATGGCGCTGGTGCTGCTGGGCGTGGTCGCCAACCAGCTGGGCTGGAGCCTGCCGCTGCGGCGGCGGGTGCAAGGCTGATGCGGGCGCCACGGTGCCAGCGGCTGGAATACTGGCGTCTTGACCCGAACGCTGACTACGGTTAGTGTAGGCAGAGCGATCGAACGATCGTGCTATTCCCTGCGAGTCACCAACCCATACCAGCCATGTCCACTGCGCCCCAGACCCGGGCGGCCACCGCCGCCAGGCCGCTCCATCCCTTTGACGACGCGCTGGCGCTGGAGCCGGCCGGCGAGCACCGCTTCCTGGGCCGCACCACGCCCGAGTACTGGAACATGATCGGTCCGTTCGGCGGCATCACCGCCGCCACGCTGCTGCAGGCGGCGCTGGACCATCCGCAGCGCCTGGGCGACCCGGTCTCGCTGACGGTCAACTTTGCCGGGCCGATCGCCGAGGGCCCGTTCGAGATCGAGGCGCGCCCGGTGCGCACCAACCGCTCGACCCAGCACTGGACGCTGGAGCTGCGCCAGGGCGATGCCGTGGCCACCACCGCCACCGCCATGTTTGCGGTGCGCCGCGAGACCTGGGCCTGCGGCGAGGCGCTGATGCCGGAGGTGCCGGCGGCCGAAGCCCTCGTGGCGATGAGCGGGTTTGCGCCGGTGCGCTGGCTCAAGTCCTACGACATGCGCCCGGTGCGCGGCGCCAAGCCGACCGCCGAGGCCGGCACCGAGCACCCGGACAGCCTGACGCAGTTCTGGCTGCGCGACGCGCCGGCGCGCACGCCGGACTTTGCCGCGGTGGCGGCCTGGGCCGACAGCTTCTACCCGCGCATCTTCCTCAAGCGCGCGGGCTTCGTGCCGGCCGGCACGGTGTCGATGACCACCTATTTCCATGCCGACGCGGCCACGCTGGCGGCGCTGGGCGACAGCCACGTGCTGGCCAGCGCGCAGGCGCAGGTGTTCAGGCAGGGCTTCTTCGACCAGCGCGCGCAGCTATGGAGCGCCGGCGGCGAGCTGATCGCCAGCTCGCACCAGATCGTCTACTACAAGGAGTGAGGCAGGCGCGGGCTCAGGCGATCGCTTCGCGCGCCTGGGCCTCGTAGCGATGCACGGTGTGGCGCATGGCCCAGAGCAGCATCACGCCGGGCAGCGCCACCACCACGGTGCCCAGGTAGAACGGCGCCCAGCCCCAGGCCTCGACCATATAGCCGGAAGTGGGCCCCACATAGACCCGGCCCACCGACGCCAGCGCCGACAGCAGCGCGTACTGCGTGGCCGAGAACGAGCGGTTGCACAGCGTCATCAGCAGCGCCACGAAGGCCGCCGTGCCCATGCCCCCGCACAGGTTTTCGACCGCAATGGTCGCTCCCATGGTCCACAGGTGCGGCGGCGTCACCGCGAGGATCCAGTAGCCCAGGTTAGACACCGCCTGCAGCACGCCGAACAGCATCAGCGAGCGGTACAGGCCCAGGCGCACCATCAGCGTGCCGCCGAACAGCGCGCCGATGATGGTGGCGGCCAGCCCCAGGGTCTTGTTGACGATGCCCACCTCGCCCGCCGAGAAGCCCACGCCGCGGATCAGGAAGGTGGTCGACAGGCTGCCGGCAAAGGCGTCGCCGAGCTTGTACAGCACGATCAGCAGCAGCAGCCACCAGGCGCCCTGGCGGCCAAAGAAGTCGCGCAGCGGCCCGACCACCGCCTCTTCCAGCGAGCGCGGCGCGCGTGCGGGCACGTCGGGTTCCGGTGCCCACAGCAGCGTGACGATACCCACGCCCATCAGCGCCGCCATCAGCAGGTAGGTCTGCTGCCAGCCCAGCACGCGGTCGGCCAGCCATAACGCCAGGCCACCCGAGACCAGCATCGCCAGCCGGTAGCCCAGCACCTTGACCGCCGCGCCGGCGCCGCGCTCGGGCGGGCGCAGCACGTCGGTGCTGTAGGCGTCGAAGACGATGTCCTGCGAGGCCGACAGGAAGGCCACCAGCGTGGCCAGCGCCGCCAGCGTCCACAGCGCCTCGCGCGGCGGGCAGAAGGCCATGCCGGCGATGCCCAGCACCAGCCCCAGCTGCGTCACCAGCAGCCAGCCGCGCCGGCGCCCCAGCAGCGGCGGCGTGTAGCGGTCCATCAGCGGCGCCCACAGGAACTTGAAGATATAGGCCTGGCCCACCAGCGAGAAGAAGCCGATGGTCTTGATATCCAGCCCCTCGACCGTCATCCATGCCTGCAGGGTGCCGGAGGTCAGCGCCAGCGGCAGCCCGGAGGCGAAGCCCAGCGCCAGCATGGCGCCGATGCGGCGGTTGCGGAAGATATCGAGATAGGTCTGGAAGGTCATGAACGGGCCGGCGTGAAGCGCCGCGCGGCTGCGCGGGCGCCGTGTATTATTGCATCACCTGTTTGCCTGCCCGCCACATGCGGCACGGCATCGTTGCCGCGGATCACCGATCCGCCTGCCTGGTCTTCCACTGCGTCCGAGGAACCGCAAATGCTCCGCCGCCTGCAAGGTGTTCAGCGTCCTACCCGTGACCGGCTGGTCCGCGCGCTGGCGCTGGCCGCGGTGGCGGCGCCCATGGCCTGGTGCCTGCCCGCCCAGGCGCAGGACAGCGAGGTTGGCGGCATCCGGCTGGACCGCAGCGGCTCGGCCGTGCGCAAGATCGTGCCGGTCGAGGCCATCGAGCAGCAGGCCGCGCAGGAATACGAGCAGCTCAAGCAGGAAGCCATCGCCAAGCATGCACTGGCCGCCGCCGACAACCCGCAGCTGGTGCGCCTGCGCACGATCGGCAAGCGGCTGCTGCCGCAGACCGCACGCTGGAACGAGCGCGCGCGGCAGTGGCAGTGGGAGATCAACCTGATCGGCTCCAGGCAGGTCAATGCGTTCTGCATGCCGGGCGGCAAGATCGCTTTCTATACCGGGTTGCTCGACCAGCTCAAGCTGACCGACGACGAGATCGCCATGGCGATGGGCCACGAGATCGCCCACGCGCTGCAGGAGCATGCGCGCGAGCGCGCCGCCAAGTCCGAGATCACCAACCTCGGCGCCAACGTGATCTCGCAGCTGTTCGGCTTCGGCAACCTTGGCAATATGGCGCTCGGCACCGGCGCCCACCTGCTGACGCTGCGCTTCTCGCGTGCGGATGAATCCGAGGCGGACCTGATCGGCATGGATATCGCCGCGCGCGCCGGCTATGATCCGCGCGCCGCGGTGTCGCTGTGGCAGAAAATGGGCAAGGTGAGCCAGTCCGGCACCGAGTTCCTGTCCACGCATCCGTCCGGGCGGAGCCGCATCGCCGACCTGGAGAAGCACCTGCCGGAGGTGCTGCCGCTCTATGCGCGCGCGAGCAATACCACGGTGGAGAAGCTGCCGCCATACCGCGCCAATATGGCGGGCCTGGGCGGCGCGCCGGTGGACAGCGGCGACGACGACCGGCAAAAGCCGCTGCAACGCTGAGCGGTCCGCTGACGCCAATGAAAAAAGCCGGCAATGCCGGCTTTTTCCTCATTCAGGGCTGGCTGCAGCGTCAGGCGCGCAGCCCCGTGGCCTCGTCGGCGCCCACATGCACGTTCATGCATTGCACCGCGGCGCCGGCCGCGCCCTTGCCCAGGTTGTCCAGGCGAGCCACCAGGTTCAGGCGCTCGGCATTGCCGAACACGAACAGGTCGACACGGTTGGTGTCGTTGTTGGCCTGCACGTCGAAGAAGCCGCCGTCGAGGTTGTCGGCGCTGTTGTACGGCATCACGCGCACGAACTGCTCGCCTTCATAGTGCTTGCGGTAGATCTCGACGATCTGCTCGGCGCTGACCTTGCGCGCCAGCCGGTCCGTGAACACCGGCACCGTCACCGCCAGGCCCTTCAGGAAGTTGCCGACGATCGGGTTGAAGACCGGCGCCTGCGCCAGGCCGGCCTGCACGCGCATCTCGGGCAGGTGCTTGTGTTCCAGGCCCAGCGCGTACGGACGCGGGCTGTCCAGCTTCGGGTTACCGCCGGCTTCGAACTCGGCAATCATCGACTTGCCGCCGCCGCTGTAGCCGGTCAGCGAGAACGCCGAAACCGGGTAGTCGGCTGGCAGCACGCCGGCGTCCACCAGCGGACGCACTGCCAGCACGAAGGCGCTGGCGTGGCAGCCCGGCACCGCAATGCGCTTGCTGTCGCGGATCTTCTCGCGCTGGCCGCGCGCCAGCTCGGGCAGGCCGTAGGCCCAGCTGTCGGCGGTGCGGAACGCCGTGCTGGCGTCGATCACGCAGGTGTTCGGGTTGGTCACCAGCGATACCGCCTCGCGCGAGGCCACATCGGGCAGGCACAGGAAGGCGACGTCGGCGGCATTCAGGAATCGTGCTCGTTCGGCCGGGTCCTTGCGCTTGTCATCGGCAATGCGCAGCAGTTCCACGTCGGAACGGCCGGAAAGATAGTCAAGCAGCCGGAGACCGGTGGTGCCTTCCTGACCATCGACGAACACTTTGAAAACCATGGCTGACTCACTCAATGAAGTGCGGGGGAATGCTTTGGATATGAGAAATCTCCCCTGCCGGGCGCTGTGGGGAACCTGCATTGTAGCGGGGATGGGGGCCGGTCGCAGGGGTTTGTACGGATTGGATTATTGCGATTTGGCACAGTTCGCGGCTTGCAGCTTCTAACCAAGTAGGTTAATTTGCATGGGGAAGGGAACGGCGCATTACCCGCTGTGGCGGGTCCGGGAGTTGATTGCGGCAGGGCGGGTCAGCTTGACGATGGCAGCGTTCCAGGGCGCCAGGAACATGTGTCTCGCCCGCGGCGACGTCCTTGATGTAGTCGCCAGGATCCAGCCCGCCGACTTCTACAAAAGCATGACGACCTACGTCGACCATACCGTCTGGCAGGATGTGTATCGCCCATGCACATCGTATGGAGCGATATACCTGAAGCTGACAGTGACCGAGGAAGTCCTGATTGTGTCGTTCAAGGCGCGCTAGCGCGTGCGCCGCCTTGCCAGAGGAGCTGTCTATGCGATGCCCAGTATGTGGAGGCGCCGAACTCGAAAGGGGGCGGAAAGACTTTGTCTATACCTACCGTGGCGAGTCCACGGTAATCGAAGCGGTCCTTGCCGACTGGTGTGCTCAGTGTGGAGAAGGTGTGCTGGGCCAGGAAGAGGAAGAGCGGATCGGACCGCTGGCGCTCGCCTTCAACAAGCAAGTCAACGCCTCGCTTGTCGATCCGACTTACATCATGCAAGTCCGCAAGAAACTCCACCTCGACCAGCGCGAAGCCGCAGAGATCTTCGGCGGCGGGGTCAATGCATTCTCGCGCTACGAGACTGGCCGGACCAAGCCGCCGCTTGCGCTGGTAAAACTGCTCAGGCTGCTGGACCGCCACCCGGAACTGCTTGAGGAGGTCCGGGCGGCCTGATGGCTGCGCTCAGAGCGGATAGTCGTAATCGATCGACAGCGGCGCGTGGTCGCTGAACTTCTCGTCCTTGTAGATCGAGCAAAGCCGCGCGGTATCGGCGATCTTCGGCGTGGCCAGGTGGTAATCGATCCGCCATCCCACGTTCTTGGCATAGGCCTGGCCGCGGTTGCTCCACCACGTGTACTGCTCGGGGCGCGGATCCAGCTTGCGGAACACGTCCACATAGCCATGGACGTCGAACAGTTCGCCGATCCAGGCGCGCTCCTCCGGCAGGAAGCCTGAGTTCTTCAGGTTGCCCTTCCAATTCTTGATGTCGATTTCCTTGTGCGCGATGTTGACGTCGCCGCACAGCACGATCTCGCGCCCGCTCGCCTTGAGTTGCAACAGGTGCGGCAGGAACGCTTCCATGAAGCGGAACTTGGCAAGCTGGCGTTCCTCGCCGCTGGAACCCGACGGCACGTAGACCGAGATCACTGCCAGGTGCGGATACTGCACTTCGACGTAGCGGCCCTCGCTGTCGAACTCGGAATTACCGAAGCCGGTGACCACCCGCTCCGGCTTGTGCCGCGTGTACAGGCCCACGCCGCTGTAGCCCTTCTTCTCGGCGTAATGGAAAAAACCATGGTAGCCATGTGGCGCCAGGAACGCTTCGGTCATGTCGGCCTCCTGGGCCTTCAGTTCCTGCACGCAGACCATGTCCGCGTCCTGCTTGCCCATCCAGTCGAAAAAGCCCTTCTTCGACGCGGAGCGGATGCCGTTGAGGTTGGCGCTGATAATCCGTAACATTCGGGGAAATTTTGAATTCAGAGAGAAATGATGACGCAGCAGAAACCGCCCGCGGGTGCCGATCTCAGCCAGACCTTTATCCGCTTTGCGCTCGATGCGGGCGTGCTGTCGTTTGGCGAGTTCGTCACCAAGGCCGGCCGCAAGTCGCCTTACTTCTTCAATGCCGGCCTGTTCAACCAGGGTGCGATGCTGGGCGAGGTGGCGCAATTCTATGCCAAAACGCTGCTGGCCTCGGGCGTGCAGTTCGACGTGCTGTTCGGGCCGGCCTACAAGGGCATCACGCTGGCGTCGGCCACCGCGGTGGCGCTGGCTGGCATGGGACGTGACGTCGGCTTCGCCTACAACCGCAAGGAAGCCAAGGACCACGGCGAAGGCGGCACGCTGGTCGGGGCCAAGCTGCAGGGCAAGGTGGTCATCGTCGACGACGTGATCTCCGCCGGTACCTCGGTGCGCGAATCGGTAAACATGATCCGCGCCGCCGGCGCCGAGCCGGCCGCGGTGCTGATCGCACTGGACCGCATGGAGAAGAGCGGTACCGCCGAGCAGGTCGGCACCCATTCCGCCGTGCAGGACGTGCAGCGTGAGTATGGCATCCCGGTGATCGCCATCGCCAGCCTGAAGGACCTGCTGGCTTACCTCGATGCGTCGCAGGACCCCGCGCTGTCGGCCTCGCGCGAGGCGGTGGCGGCCTATCGTCAGCGCTACGGCGTCTGAAACCGTTGATGGCAAGGGGCGCCGCCAAGCGGCGCCCGTTAAGCATCTGGCGGGCAGGCGGACTTTCCAATCGGCAGGAGCGCGGCGTGGCGGAAAAAGAACGGCAGGAGCGGCAAGTACGGCAAGTGCCGCAAGAGCGGCAGGAAAAGACGGCACGGCAGATGGCACGGCAGCCAACGCAGGCCAAAGCTGAAAGCGGCGCCAATGCCGATTCCCTGGCCGAACGCGGCGCGCAGGTGCAGCCGCGCAAGCCGGTGCGCCGGGCCGCCAAGGCCCCGGACCGGCCGGCGCACGAGGCCTATGCCGTGCGCGCGCTGGTGCTGCAGGGCGGCGGCGCGCTCGGGGCCTACCAGGCCGGCGTGTACCAGGGCCTTGCCGAGGGCGGCATCTACCCGAACTGGGTTGCCGGCATCTCGATCGGTGCGCTCAACGCCGCCATCATCGCCGGCAATCCGCCCCGGCGCCGCGTGGAACAACTGCGCGCCTTCTGGGAGTACATCTGCGCGCAGCCGTGGCTGCCCAGCCTGTCGCATTCCTGGTTCGCCGACCATGCCGAAGGCTGGCCCGAGCCAATGCGGATCTGGTTCGATGGCCTGCATGCAGCGCGTGCCATGCTGGAAGGCCAGCGTGGCTTCTTCCAGCCGCGCGGCTGGCCGGAGCTGATGTCGCGCTACTCGGACCCGAGCCATGTCAGCTTCTACGACACCACGCCGCTGAAGGCGACGCTCGAGCGTTTTGCCGACTTCGACCTGATCAACCACCGCCCCGACCTGATGCGCGTCTCGGTGGGGGCGGTCAATGTGCGCACCGGCAATTTCGCCTACTTCGACAATACCCGCGACAAGCTCTGCCCCGAGCATTTCATGGCCTCGGGCGCGCTGCCGCCGGGCTTTCCGGCGGTGGAGATCGATGGCGAGTACTACTGGGATGGCGGGCTGGTATCGAACACGCCGCTGGCCGAGGTGCTGACGGCGCAGCCGCGGCGCGACGCGCTGATTTTCCAGGTCGACCTGTGGAGCGCGCGCGGCAAGCTGCCGCACGACCTGGTCGACGTGGCCGAGCGCCAGAAGGACATCCAGTACTCCAGCCGCACGCGGGCCATTACCGACTACATGCGCGAGCAGCAGAACATGCGCCGCATGCTCAACGAGGTAATGGCGCTGGTGCCGCCGTCAAAGCGCGACAACGCCTGGTACCGCCGCGCGGCGGAGCAGGCCTGCGACGCGCGCCGCAACGTAATCCAGCTGATCTACCGCGACAAGTCGTTCGAGAACCTGGCCAAGGACTACCAGTTCGGCGCGCTCACCATGCATGAGCACTGGACCAGCGGGCTGGACGATATCCGCCAGACCCTGCGCCACCCCCAATGGCTGGCGATGCCCAGCCGCGAGCACCCCTTCGTCACGCACGACGTGCACCGCGGCAACGGTGGCTGAGGCGGCCGGGCGGCTCAGTCGACCTTGGTACTGGCCAGTTCCGGCCGGGCGGGCGGGTAGGCCGGCTTCAGGTCCTCGAAGACCCTGGTCAGGATCTCCGCCACCATCAGGTTGCGGTGTGTCTTGGAGTCGGCCGGCACCACGTACCACGGGCATTCGGGCGTGCTGGTCGCCATGATGGCAGCCTCGTAGGCGTCCATGTAGGCCTTCCAGTGCTTGCGCTCGGCGAGGTCGTTGGTGTCGAACTTCCAGTGTTTCTCCGGATCCGCCAGGCGCGCTTCGAGCCGTGCCTTCTGCTCGTCGCGGGATATGTGCAGGAAGCACTTGACGATGGTGGTGCCGGTCTCGGTCAGCATCGACTCGAAGTCCCGGATCTGGCGGAAGCGCCGCTCGCACTCGGCGGCGTCGATCCAGTTGTGCACGCGCGTGATCAGTACGTCTTCATAGTGGCTGCGGTTGAAGACCACGATCTCGCCCGTCTTCGGAACCTGCAGGTGGATGCGCCATAGAAAGTCGCGCGCCAGTTCCTCCGGCGACGGGGACTTGAAGCCCACCACGCGGATGCCCAGCGGATCGAAGCTGCGGAACACGCCGCGCACGGTGCCGTCCTTGCCGCTGGTATCCATGCCCTGCAGCACCACCAGCAGCCTGCGCCGGTGCTCGGCGTAGAAGATGTCCTGCTGCGCGTCGAGGGCGTTGCTCAGCTCGATGATGCGGGCCAGGTCTTCTTCTTTCTTGCCGCACGACAACGGCTTGCTGCCCGGGTCGAAGTCGGCAAGGCGAAAACGCTTGCCCGAGGTAATGCGGAAATCGTCCAGCGGCATGGGCGCTCCATCGGTCTGACCAGCAAGATCAAGGGAATGAGCGCCCCGGCCGGGGCTCCGCGGCAAGGAATGCGGGGCGTGTGGACAGGGGCGCACAGCCCCTATGGTCAGGCCGGCAGGGCTGCCAGGTCAATGCTGCCTTCAAACACGGTGGTGGCCGGGCCGGTCATGCGCACCGGTTCCGCGCCGCCGTCCCAGGCAATGGTCAGATCGCCGCCGTGGGTATGCACCCGCACCGGCGAGTCCAGCAGGCCGCGCCGGATGCCGGCCACCACGGCCGCGCAGGCGCCGGTGCCGCAGGCCAGGGTTTCGCCGGCACCGCGTTCGTAGACGCGCAGCCGGATGGCATGGCGGTCCTGCACCTGCATGAAGCCGGCATTGACGCGGTTGGGGAAGGCGGCATGGTGCTCCACCACCGGGCCGTCCTGCAGCACCGGGAAGTTCTCCACGTCGTCCACCACCTGCACCGCGTGCGGATTGCCCATCGATACCGCCGAGATCCATTCGGTGCGGCCGTTGACCTCCAGGCCGTACAGCGTGTCCGCGCCTTCCGCGCGGGTGGGCAGGCCTTCCGCACGGAACGGCACGCGCGCCGGTTCCAGTTCGGGCGCACCCATGTCCACCGTGACCTGGCCGTCGTCCTGCAGCGTCAGGGTAATGACGCCGTTCATCACTTCGACGCGCACCGAGCGCTTGTCGGTCATGCCCTTGTCGGTGACAAAACGCACAAAGCAGCGCGCGCCGTTGCCGCAGTGCTCCACCTCGCTGCCATCGGCATTGACGATCCGGTAGCGGAAGTCGACATCGGGGCGGGACGGCTTTTCAACGATCAGGATCTGGTCAGCGCCAACGCCGAAATGCCGGCTGGCCAGCGCACGCCATTGCGCCGGGGTCAGGTCGATCTGCTGGTGGATGCCGTCGAGCACGACAAAGTCGTTGCCCGCGCCGTGCATCTTGGTGAACTGGAGTTTCATGGTGGGGATTGTAGCTGCGCGGCGCCGGACGTGCCGGCGCGCTCAGTAGATCTCGGGCTCGCCCGGCAGGCGGTGCTTGAAGCGCTTGTGCACCCAGTAGTACTCGGGTACGCGCGGGCGGATGCAGTCCTCGAAGAAGGCATTCATGCGGCGCGTGTCGTCGGTGACGCTTGCGCCGGGGTAGTCTTCCCAGGGCGGCAGGATGCGCAGCACATAGCCCTGGTAGTCGGGCAGCATCTCGGTGTAGATCGGCACGACCTTGGCCCCGGTCAGGCGCGCCAGCCGCGACACCGAGGTCAGTGTCAGCGCCTGCACGCCGAAGAACGGCACGAACTCCGAGTCGCGCTCGCCGAAATCCATGTCGGCGATCAGCTGCAGGGCCTCGCCCTTCTTCAGGCAGCGCAGGATGTCGCGCGCGCTGTCGTTGCGCGAGATCATGTTGGCGCCGAAGCGCCCGCGCGCGTGCTTCAGGAAGTGGTCGAACAGGTCGTTCTTCTGTCTGGTATAGAGCGATGCGCCGGAGCGGCCGAGATGCTCGCGCAGGTCGATGGTGAGTCGGATCGCACCGGCTTCCACGCCCGACAGGTGCAGCGTCACCAGGATATGCGGGGTGCCATCCAGGGCCACCAGGCCGGCCTGGTCGTCGATCTGCACCCAGCGGCGCATCTGCGCCTCACTGCCGGTCCAGAAGATGCCGCGTTCGGCAAAGCTGCGGAACAGGATGCGGAAGCTCTGCCGCGACAGTTCATCGATTTCGGCCTCGGTCCGGTCCGGGAAACACAGGCGCAGGTTGGCCTGCACCACGCGGCGCCGCTCGCTCGGCACCAGGTAGAGCAGGCTTCCCAGCGCCTCGCCGAAGCGCGCGACGAACGGATATGGCAGCTTGCCCAGCACCGTCAGCAAGCCGATGCCAAGCCACGTGAACACACGGCTCATGAAATCGATCGATCAGTGGCCGGCTCGGTATCATTGCCCGGCGCGTCCGGGGTACCCGCTCCGGCGGGTTGCTTGTAGCGGTTGTAAGCCCACAGGTACTGCGTGGGGCACAGGCCCACCAGTTCCTCGATAGTCCGGTTGATGACCGCGGCAGCGGCGGCAGGATCGTCCGGCAGCATGCCGCCGTCGTTGATCACGCGCAGGTGGCCGCGATAGCCGGCGCCGCGCGGCAGGCGCTCGGCAAAGACCGCCACCACCGGCGCGCCGGTCAGCTGCTGCAGCCGGTGCACCAGTGCCATGGTATAGGCCGGCTTGCCGAAGAACGGCGCCCAGTTGCCCTCGCCGCCGCTGGGCACCTGGTCGGGCAGGATGCCCACCGCCTGGCCGCGCTTGAGTGCCTTGACCAGCATGCGCACACCGCGCGGCGTGGCCGGCGCCATGTGCATGCCGGGCCGGGTGCGCATTTTTTCGATCCAGTCGCGCAGCCAGGGCTGGTGCGGCGGCTTGAACAGGGCGGTGACCGGGCGCTGCAGCGCGTGGGACTGCGGCAGCACTTCAAAGCAGCCCAGGTGCGGGGTCAGGATGATGATGCCCTTGCCGCGCGCCTGCAGCTTGCCCAGCTCGGGCCACAGGTAGTCGTCAAAGCCATGCAGCTTCGCACCGATCTTGCTGCGGCTCCAGAAGTAGGGCATCTCGACGATCATGCGTCCGGCCGAACGGGCCGCTTCGTCGATCATCGCATCGGTGGCGTCGGGAAACGCCTGGCGGAAGTTCTCCCGCAGGCGCTGGCCGTAGCGGCCGGGCAGGCGCGCGCTCAGCAGTCCGAGCGCGCCGCCCGCGGCTTGCAGCAGCCGCAGGGGAAAACGGGAGATCAGCCAGAATAAAAAGGTCATCAGGCGCGAAAAGCGGGTCTGCTACGGGTCTGTGCCGGGGAACAGACGGGCAGGCAGCGTTTTTTCTATGGCGGTATTCAGTTCCGCGCGCAGCGTGCCGTCATCGGATTCATCTGGGCACGGTGCCCCCGGCTGGTTGGCAGGGTGCCGTACCGTACCGTTGGCGCGCTGCAACGAGCCCGGCAGGCGCGTATAATAGCGTGTATCGCCGAGTTAACTGACAACTTGCGGGGCGATGCGGCTCTAACCGGGCTGCTTGAAATACCGCTAAAGCGTCGCCGCCATGAACTGATCGGGCTGGCACGCAATAGCCAACCTGGAGAATAAGTTCGTGGCAAACGACTTCCTTTTTACTTCGGAATCCGTCTCCGAAGGCCATCCCGATAAGGTCGCCGACCAGATTTCCGACGCCGTCCTCGACGCCATCCTGGCCCAGGACAAGTACGCGCGTGTGGCGGCCGAGACGCTTTGCAACACCGGTCTGGTGGTGCTGGCTGGGGAAATCACCACGACCGCCAACGTCGACTATATCCAGATCGCGCGCGACACGATCAAGCGCATCGGCTACGACAACACCGATTACGGCATCGACTACAAGGGCTGCGCGGTGCTGGTCGCCTATGACAAGCAATCGCCCGACATCGCCCAGGGCGTGGACCGCGCCTCCGACGACTACCTGAACCAGGGTGCCGGCGACCAGGGCCTGATGTTCGGCTACGCCTGCGACGAGACCCCGGAACTGATGCCGTTCCCGATCTACTACGCCCACCGCCTGGTCGAGCGCCAGTCGCTGCTGCGCCGCGACGGCCGCCTGCCCTGGCTGCGCCCGGACGCCAAGTCGCAGGTGACGGTGCGTTATGTCGACGGCAAGCCGCACAGCGTGGATACCGTGGTGCTGTCGACCCAGCATTCGCCGGACATCACCCAGGCCCAGATCCGCGAAGCCGTGATCGAGGAAATCATCAAGCCGGTGCTGCCGGCCGAGATGCTGAAGGAAACCAAGTACCTGGTGAACCCGACCGGGCGCTTCGTCATTGGCGGCCCGCAGGGCGACTGCGGCCTGACCGGGCGCAAGATCATCGTCGATACCTACGGCGGCGCCTCGCCGCACGGTGGCGGCGCGTTCTCGGGCAAGGACCCGTCCAAGGTCGACCGCTCGGCCGCCTACGCCGCGCGCTACGTTGCCAAGAACGTGGTGGCTTCGGGCCTGGCGCGCCAGTGCCAGGTGCAGGTCAGCTACGCCATCGGCGTGGCCCGCCCGATCAACGTGACGGTCTACACCGAAGGCACCGGCAAGATCCCCGACGCCAAGATCGCCGAGCTGGTGCAGGAGCACTTCGACCTGCGCCCGAAGGGCATCGTGCAGATGCTGGACCTGCTGCGCCCGATCTACGAGAAGACTGCTGCCTACGGCCACTTCGGCCGCGAAGAGCCGGAATTCTCTTGGGAAGCCACCGACAAGGCGGCTGCCCTGCGCGCCGCGGCCGGCCTGTAAGCGCCACCCGCGCCAGCAGCACTGACGGCAAGCCCCGCCGGCCCGCAAGGGCCCGCGGGGTTTTTTTACGCGGGCTTGATCCTGGTCCAGTCGCCGCGTGACGCCGGCGCCACGGCTGACGGCAGGGAGTAAAATCCCGCCATCCCCAGCCGCCACGCCGGCGGCCGACCCCAAACACTGGTGACCGTTTCCAGAGGATGCCATGTCCGAAGCGCCTGTCCTTGCCCCCTCGACCTCAACCCAGCCGCCCGCCGCCGGCCAGCTCAACCTGATCCGCCCGCAGCCATATGCCGACTGGGCGCCGCAGGTCACGGCCGAAGAACGCGCCACGCTGCGCCGCGAGCTGGAGCAGGGCGCCGTGCTGTACTTCCCGAACCTGAATTTCCGCTTCCAGCCGGCCGAAGAGCGCTTCCTTGACAGCCGCTATTCCGACGGCAAGTCCAAGAACATCAACCTGCGCGCCGACGACACCGCGGTGCGCGGCGCCCAGGGCAGTCCGCAGGACCTGGCGGACCTGTACACGCTGATCCGCCGCTACGCCGACAACAGCGAATTGCTGGTGCGCACGCTGTTCCCTGAATACATCCCGCACATGACGCGCGCCGGCACCTCGCTGCGGCCCAGCGAGATCGCCGGGCGCCCGGTCAGCTGGCGCAAGGACGACACCCGCCTGCACGTGGACTCGTTCCCGTCCAACCCGATGTTGGGCAAGCGCCTGTTGCGCGTGTTCCACAACATCGACCCGGCCGCGGCGCGCGTGTGGCGCGTGGGCGAGCCGTTCGGCGATTTTGCGCAGAAGTTCGTGCCCAAGACCCATGGCATGTGGCCGGGGCAGGCGGCGCTGATGAAGCTGCTGCATATCACCAAGCGCAAGCGCTCGGAATATGACCACCGCATGCTGCAGCTGCATGACTTGGCCAAGGCCGACCTGGATTACCAGGCCAAGGTGCCGCAGCAGGAATTCCACTTCCCGCCGGGTTCCACCTGGATCGTCTTCAGCGACCAGCTGCTGCACGCGGCCATGCGCGGACGGGCGATGATGGAGCAGACCATCTACCTGGCGCCGCAGGCGATTTCCGACCACACCCACTCGCCCGAGGCGGTGCTGTCGCGCATGCTCGGGCGGCCGATGCTGGTGTCCTGATCAACGCAGAAGCAGGCGCAACATGGTTTCGAAGGTCTTGCCGTAAGGCGGCTTGAGCAGTCCTGCGCCGTTCAGGCCGGCCTGGTGGAACACCGGCTTCACCTTGGAGAAGGTGTCGAAGCCCGCCTGGCCGTGATAGGCGCCCATGCCGCTGGCGCCGACCCCGCCGAAGGGCAGGCCGTCCTGGGCGATATGGAACAGGGTGTCGTTGACCGTGACGCCGCCGGCAACGGTCTGCCTCATCACATGGCCGATGGCGCCGCGGTCGCGCTCGAACAGGTATAGCGCCAGCGGCCGCGGGCGCGCATTGATGTAGTCCACCGCCTCGTCCAGGGTGCGGTACGTCACCACGGGCAGTACCGGCCCGAAGATCTCCTCGCGCATCGCCGTGACGCCTTCGGGCACATCCAGCAGCAGCACCGGTGGCAGGCGCCGCGCGTGCGCGTCCGGCTGCGCATCGGACAGCGGCACCACGGTCGCGCCTTGCGCCGCGGCTTCGTCCACCAGCGCCGCCAGCCGCGCGAAGTGGCGCGGGCTGATGATGCTGGTGTAGTCCCGGTTGCGCGCCAGGTCCGGATAGAGCCGGTCAACGCACCCGCGTGCCGCCTCCACCAGCTGCCCGCGCAGGTCTTCCGGCACCAGCACGTAGTCTGGCGCGATGCAGGTCTGGCCCGCGTTCATCAGCTTGCCCACCAGGATGCGTTCCACCGCACGCGGCAGGTCAGCGCCGGCGCCGATAATCGCCGGCGATTTGCCGCCGAGTTCCAGCGTCACCGGGGTCAGGTTGGCGGCCGCCGCGCGCATCAC
Organism: Cupriavidus sp. FW305-26; assembly: GCF_058787975.1. NCBI lineage: Bacteria > Pseudomonadati > Pseudomonadota > Betaproteobacteria > Burkholderiales > Burkholderiaceae > Cupriavidus > Cupriavidus sp. FW305-26. The sequence goes on along the minus strand of NZ_JBYTAH010000063.1, from coordinate 10,387 downwards.
ATGGTGGCCGACCGCGGTCGAGCCGGTGAACAGCAGGTGGTCGAAGGGCAGCGCGGTAAAGGCGCTCGCCACCTCGGCATCGCCATTGACCACCATGATCTCGTCCGGCGCAAAGTGCTGCGGCACCAGTTGCGCGAACAAGGCCGCAAAGCGCGGCGTGTATTCCGACAGCTTCACCATGGCGCGGTTGCCCGCCGCCAGCGCGCCGGCCAGCGGCCCCACCGTCAGGTACAGCGGATAGTTCCAGGGCACCACGATGCCCACCACTCCCAGCGGCTGCGGCACCAGCCGCGAGCGGCCCGGGCGGAACCAGAAGCCGGTGGCGGCGCGGCGCACGCGCATCCAGCGCTTGCCGTGGCGCAGCGCGTCGTCGATGCCGCCGAGGCTCGGGAATACCTCCAGCAGCGCAGTTTCCTGCCGCGGCCGGTTGGTGAAGTCCGCGTGAATGGCGGCGGCAATGGCAGCCTCGTTCTCTGTCACCAGCCGGCGCAGGCGCCGCAGGCGGTCGGCGCGCACGGCCCAGGCGGGCAGCTGGTCGCGCCGCGACGCGGCGTGCATGGCGCCAAAGACGGACGACAGGTCGGGGACTTCTCGCATTGCTGCGCTCCTGGGCAAGGGACGTGCGGGGAAAGTGGATGTGGATCGCGGCGAGTGGCGCTGCAGCGGTCCGCGTGTTCCCGCGCACGATAAGGTAGCGTGCCAGCCATGGCAATGGAAGTTTCCTACCAGAAGGACAATTCAAACGCCCGTCTGCGCAGCGCCGGCCGCCCGCGCCACCGGGCTTCTCCACCGTCCGGGCTAGCGCCTACACTGAATCTCACAGCTTGCCATCCGCTGGACGGACAGGGCGCGCATGCACCGGCGCGGCCCGGCTCACGCACGCGCGCCGCCTGCGGACTCGCGGGGAGACAGATGGAAACCACCTTTGACTACGTCATCGTCGGCGCGGGCTCGGCGGGCTGTGCGCTGGCGGGGCGGCTTGCCGACAGCGGCGACGACACCATTGCCCTGGTCGAGGCCGGGCACCACGATCACCATGTGCTGGTACGCACACCCGCGGCGCTTGCCGCGCTGCTGCCGCGCGCGGGGGCACGCAACTATGGCTATGAAACCGTGCCGCAGCCAGGCCTGAACGGCCGCCGCGGCTACCAGCCGCGCGGGCGCGGGCTGGGCGGCAGTTCCTCGATCAACGCCATGATCTACACGCGCGGCCGCGCCGCCGATTATGACGCGTGGGCCGCCGCCGGCAGCGACGGCTGGTCGTGGGACGACGTGCTGCCGTACTTCCGCCGCGCCGAGTGCAATGAACGCCTGGCCGGCAGCGACGACGACCCGCTGCACGGCGGCAACGGGCCGTTGCACGTGAGCGACCTGCGCACCCCCAACCCCTTTGCCGAACGCTTCATCGAGGCCGCGCAGCAGGCGGGCTTCCCGCGCAACGACGATTTCAACGGCGAAGAACAGGAGGGCGTGGGCTGGTACCAGGTCACGCAGCACGCGGGCGAGCGCTGGAACGCGGCGCGTGCCTACCTGCACGGTGGCAACAAGCGCGACCGGGCCTGCAATGGCGGCCGCGCGCACCTGCGGGTGCTGACCGATACGCAGGCGCTGCGCATAGTCTTCGAAGGCCGCCATGCGGCCGGGGTGCAGGTGGTGTGCGAGGGCCACCGGCAACTGCTGCGCGCGCGCCGCGACGTGATCGTGTGCGCGGGCACGTTCGGCTCGCCGCAGCTGCTGATGGTGTCGGGCGTCGGCCCCGCCGCGCACTTACGCGAACATGGCATCGCCGTCGTGCATGACCTGCCCGGCGTGGGCGCCAACCTGCAGGACCACCTGGACATCGTGCTGCACAAGCGCGTGGCCGTGCCTGAATTGTTCGGCGTGTCGTTCGGCGGCCTGGCGCGGCTGGTGCCTGAAATGCTGCGCTACCGGCGCGAACGCACCGGCATGATGTCAAGCAACTTCGCCGAGGCAGGCGGCTTCCTGCGCAGCCGCCCGGACCTGCCCGAGCCCGACCTGCAGCTGCATTTCGTGGTCGGCATGGCCGATGACCACATGCGCCGGCTGAACTTCGGCCACGGCTATTCCTGCCATGTCTGTGTGCTGCGCCCGCGCAGCCGCGGCGAGGTGCGGCTGGCCTCGCACGATATCCGGCGCGCGCCGCTGATCGACCCGCAATACCTGAGCGATGCGCGCGACCTGGACGACATGGTCGCCGGCGTTCGCATCGTGCGCAGCATCTTTGCGCAGCCGCAACTGGCCGGCTTCGGCGGGCGCGAACTCTATTCCGCCGGCCTGCGTGCCGATGGCAGCGACGACGCTGCCGTGCGCGAGATGATCCGCGAGCATGCCGACACCATCTACCACCCGGTGGGCACCTGCCGCATGGGCATGGATGCGATGGCGGTGGTGGACCCGCAACTGCGCGTGCGCGGCGTCGAGGGTTTGCGCGTGGTCGATGCATCGGTGATGCCGACCCTGGTCGGCGGCAACATCAATGCGCCCGCGATCATGATCGGCGAGCGCGCGCATGACCTGATCCGCTATGCGCCGCGCGTGATGCTGCGGGTGCTGGAATCGATGGAGGCTTGAATCGCTAGCCTTCGAAGCCGCGCGAGAACACCCGCTTGAGCACGTCGGCATCCGCATCCAGGGTGCCGAACACGCGCCCGTGCTGCCGTCCCAGCCGGCTGGCGACGAACAGCTCGGCATTCTCGGTATCGGCATGCGCCAGCATCAGCGCGGCCTGTGCGGTCAGCACCAACCCCTGCGCAAAGCGTCGGGCGCTGGCTTCCAGCAATTCCGGCGGCTGGCGCAGCAGCGCCTGCAGCGATGCCAGTTCCGCGCGCACCGCCGGATGGCCGCCGGCGCGGCGCGACAGGTCTTGCAGCAAGCGCGCGGCATCGTCGGGATTGCGCTGGATCGCGCGCAGCACGTCCAGGCACATGATGTTGCCCGAGCCTTCCCAGATCGAGTTGACCGGCGCCTCGCGGTACAGCCGCGCCATCGGGCCTTCTTCCACGTAGCCGTTGCCGCCCCAGACTTCCATGGCTTCGCCGGTGGCTTCCAGCGTGCGCTTGCAGACCCAGAATTTGGCCGCGGGGGTGACCACGCGCTTCCACGACGCCGCGAGCGGATCATCGTCAGCGTGCTCGAAGGCGTGGCCCAGTTCCATCATCAGCAGCGTGGCCGCTTCGGATTCCAGCGCCAGGTCGGCCAGCACATTGCGCATCAGCGGCTGGTCGGCCAGCAGGCGCCCGAAGGCGCTGCGGTGGCGCGCATGGTGCAGCGCCTGCACAAAGGCGGCGCGCAGGATCGCGGCACTGCCGATCACGCAGTCCAGCCGCGTGCTGGTGGCCATCTCGATGATGGTCGGGATGCCGCGGCCTTCCTCGCCGATCAGGATGCCGGTGGCGTCGCGGAACTCCACCTCGCTGCTGGAATTGGAGCGGTTGCCTAGCTTGTCCTTGAGCCGCTGGATCAGCACCGCGTTCTTGCTGCCGTCGTCGCGAAAGCGCGGCACGAAGAAGCACGACAGCGGGCCGTCTTCGGCGCCCATGCGCGCGACCACCAGGTGCGCATCGCACATCGGCGCGGAGAAGAACCACTTGTGCCCGGTCAGCGCGTATTCCGCGCCGCGGCCCTCGCCGCGCACCGCGCGCGCCACGGTGGTGTTGGCGCGCACGTCCGAGCCGCCCTGTTTCTCGGTCATGCCCATGCCGATCATGATCGCGCTCTTGCTGCGCCACGGCAGGTCGCGCGCATCGTGTTCGGTCGCATACAACCGCGGCTCAAGCTCGGCAAACAATGCGGTTTCCTTGCGCAGCACCGGGATGCTGGCGAAGGTCATGGTCGGCGGGCACAGCGAGCCGGATTCCACCTGCGCCTGCAGGAAGTAGCCGGCGGTGCGCGCCACCCATGCGCCCGCGCGCGGCTGCGCGAAGGGCAGGGCCTGCAACTGCTGGCTGCGCAACAGGGCCAGCAGCGCGTGCCAGCTCGGGTGGAAATCCACGGCGTCGATGCGCTCGCCGGTGCGGCTGTGTGTGTGCAGCTCGGGCGTGTGGCGGTTGGCATCGGCTGCCCATTGCTGGACTTCCGGCTCGCCCAGGCGCGCGCCGAACTGGCCCAGCGTGCCGGCGTGCCAGCCGCCTCCCAGCCGTTCCAGCGCGCCGCGCAGCGCCGGATCGGTGGCGAACAGGTTGTAGTGCGCGAGATCGGGCACCTGGTTGAACACGCGGTGGGTGGCAGCTTCGGTCATGGCGGGATCGGAAGATGGACGCGTCTTACTGCATGGTAGAGCACGTCGCCGGCGTTTGAGTGCGCGGTTGTCCCCTTGTGAGTGATTATTGCGCTGCAGCATGCGCGATTCGATACCTTTTCGAACGGGTGTGGCACCACAAACGGCAGGGAACTGGCACTGGCGCCCACCGGCACCTTGTGCTTAAATTCACCCCGTTGGATGAAACAGGGGTGCCGTACGGATGGGCCGTGCGGCTGAGAGAGTCCCTTCGAACCCGATCCGGCTAGTACCGGCGTGGGAAGTTTCACAAGACCAAGTCTCCAGTCCCTCCGGGACTCGCCGCCTCAGGCCTCAGGCCCCGGGCAGCGCTCACAAGGCTCCTGGTTTCGTCCACCCCGCAAGAGAGAGGACGACACCCATGGCCCGTACTGCCCCCGCTGCATCCTTCGAATCGCTCGAAAGCGACCTCGACCAGAAATTCGCTTACCCGGCTTCCAGCAAGACCTACCTGACGGGCAGCCGCCCCGATATCCGCGTACCGCTGCGCACCATCCTGCAAACGTCGACGCGCACCGACAAGGGCGAGATGCAGAATCCGCCGATCCCGGTGTACGACACCTCGGGCCCGTACAGCGATCCGGACGTGCATATCGACCTGAAGGCCGGCCTGCCCGCCGTGCGCGCCAAGTGGATCGAAGAGCGTGGCGACACCGAAGTGCTGCCGGGCCTGTCGTCGGAATACGGACGCGACCGTGCCAACGACCCCGCCACCGCACACCTGCGCTTTGCCCAGCTGACCAATCCGCGCCGTGCCAAGGCCGGTGCCAACGTGTCGCAGATGCACTATGCGCGCAAGGGCATCATCACGCCTGAAATGGAGTATGTGGCGCTGCGCGAATCGCTGAACCTGCAGGCGCTGTACGACAAGCCCGACTACAAGGCGCTGCTGCGCCAGCATCCCGGCAATGCGCTGGGCGCCGGCCTGCCGCTGCGTCCGGAAGACATCACGCCGGAATTCGTGCGCCAGGAAATCGCCTCGGGCCGCGCCATCATTCCCGCCAACATCAACCACACCGAACTGGAGCCGATGGCGATCGGGCGCAATTTCCGCGTCAAGATCAACGGCAACCTGGGCAACTCGGCGGTGACCTCGTCGCTGGCCGAGGAAGTGGAAAAGATGGTGTGGTCGATCCGCTGGGGCGCCGACACCATCATGGACCTGTCCACCGGCAAGCACATCCACGAAACCCGCGAATGGATCCTGCGCAACTCGCCGGTCCCGATCGGCACGGTGCCGATCTACCAGGCGCTGGACAAGACCGGCGGCATCGCCGAGGACCTGACCTGGGAGATGTTCCGCGACACGCTGATCGAGCAGGCCGAGCAGGGCGTGGACTACTTCACCATTCACGCAGGCGTGCTGCTGCGCTACGTGCCGCTGACCGCCGACCGCGTCACGGGCATCGTTTCGCGCGGTGGTTCGATCATGGCCAAGTGGTGCCTGGCACACCACAAGGAAAACTTCCTGTACACGCACTTCGACGAGATCTGCGAAATCATGAAGGCCTATGACGTGTCGTTCAGCCTCGGCGACGGCCTGCGTCCGGGTTGCATCGCCGACTCGAACGACGACGCCCAGTTCGGCGAACTGCGCACGCTGGGCGAACTGACCGCCAAGGCATGGAAGCACGACGTGCAGGTGATGATCGAAGGCCCGGGCCACGTGCCGCTGCAGCGCATCCAGGCCAACATGGACGAAGAGCTCAAGCACTGCTACGAGGCGCCGTTCTACACCCTGGGACCGCTGGTGACGGACATCGCCCCCGGCTACGACCACATCACCAGCGGCATCGGCGCGGCCAATATCGGCTGGATGGGCACCGCCATGCTGTGTTACGTCACGCCCAAGGAGCACCTTGGCCTGCCGGACAAGGAAGACGTGCGCGAAGGCATCATCACCTACAAGATCGCGGCCCACGCTGCCGACCTTGCCAAGGGCTGGCCCGGCGCGCAGCTGCGCGACAACGCGCTGTCCAAGGCACGCTTCGAGTTCCGCTGGGAAGACCAGTTCAACCTGGGCCTCGACCCGGAACGCGCGCGTTCCTACCACGACGCCACGCTGCCGGCCGAGGGCGCCAAGATCGCCCACTTCTGCTCGATGTGCGGGCCGAAGTTCTGCTCGATGAAGATCACGCAGGAAGTGCGCGACTACGCGGCGTCGCTGCCCAAGGAAGCGCAGCAGGGCATGGAAGAGAAGTCGATCGAGTTCCTGAAGAAGGGCAGCAAGATCTACTCGTGATGCAGTGACTGGCAGTACGGGCATGGCTTCGCATCCATGCCCGCTCGTGTTTCGCCGCCGCGCAGCGCCTCGCGCGGCGGCACCGACAACAAGGAGGCCGGCGTGGCCGCACGCCCCGTCCGGCACAACACCCCTCATGACAGCAGTGCAGTCGTTTGACGTCGCCATTCTCGGGGCCGGTCTTGCCGGGCGCCTGGCCGCCTGGCAACTGGTACGCAGCGGCGCCCGCGTGGCGCTGGTGGAGCGGGCCGGTCCGGACGGCGCGGGCTCGGCCGCCTATGTGGCCGCGGCCATGCTGGCGCCGCTGGCGGAATCGGCCATCGCCGAGCGCCGCATCGTCGACCTGGGCATCGCCAGCGTCGACCTGTGGCGCGCGTGGCTGGCCGAGTTGCCTGAGCCGGTCTTCTTCCAGGAGGACGGCACGCTGGTGGTCTGGCATGCGCGCGACCGCGCCGAGATGTCGCTGTTCACCAGCCGCGTGCGCGCGGTGGCGCCGCCCGAACTGGTGTCGCAGCGGCTGCGCGCGCTGGACGGCAAGGGCGTGGGCGAAGTCGAGCCCGCGCTGGCGGGCCGCTTCCCGCAGGGCCTGCTGCTGGCCGGCGAAGGCCAGCTCGACAACCGTGGCGCGCTGCGCGCGCTGTTGTCGTGCGCGGTCAGCGAAGGCGTGCATTGCGTCTGGGAGGCTGGCGAGGTCGATGCCGAATCGCTGCCCAAGCTCGGCATCCGTGCCGACGTGGTGCTGGATTGCCGCGGCCTGGGCGCGCGCTCGGCCTGGCCCGCACAGCCGGGCGGCGACAAGCCGGGCCTGCGCGGCCTGCGCGGCGAAGTGGTGCGCGTGCATGCGCCCGACGTCAGGCTGCATCGGCCGGTGCGGCTGCTGCATCCGCGCTACCCGATCTATATCGCGCCCAAGCCCAACGACCTGTACGTGATCGGTGCCACCGAGCTGGAAAGCGAGGATGATTCGCCCATGAGCGTGCGTTCCGCGCTGGAGCTGCTGTCGGCGGCGCATTCGCTGCATCCCGCCTTCGGCGAGGCCCGCGTGCTGGAACTGAACGTGCAGCGGCGCCCGACGCGGCCCGACCACCTGCCGGCGATCCGCGTGGACCAGCGCGCGCGCGTGGTGCGCGTCAACGGCTTGTACCGGCATGGCTTTCTGATTGCGCCGGCGGTGACCGAGGCCGCGTGCGCGGTGGTTGGCGCGCTGCTCAAGGGCGATCCCGCGGCCCATGCCGTGCCGGCCGCGCTGCGCTGGCCTGGCATGATCGAAGCCGTGACCGAAGCGCCCGCTGCCGCTACCATGGCCGCACCCGGCGGGCTGCTGCACTAACGCATGACTGACATGGAAATCCTGCTCAACGGCCGACCGCTCGCCCTTGCCGATTCCGCCACGCTGGCGGACGCGGTGAGCGCGGCGCAGATCGCGCCCCCCTTTGCCGCGGCGGTCAACGGCCAGTTCGTGCCGCGCGGCGCCCACGCCAACACCATTCTTGCGGCCGGCGACCGCATCGACCTCGTGCAACCCGTGACGGGAGGCTGACCCATGACATTCGAACCTTCCGAAACCTTGCGCGACCCGTTCGTGCTGTATGGCGAGTCGTTCGGCTCGCGCCTGCTGCTGGGCACCGCGCGCTACCCGTCGCCGGCCACGCTGGAGGCGGCCGTGCAGGCCTCCAGGCCCGCCATGATCACCGTTGCGCTGCGCCGCCAGGGCGCGGTCGGCGCCGGCGAGGGCGGCCAGGCCTTCTGGCAGATGCTCAAGGCGCTGGACGTGCCGGTGCTGCCCAATACCGCCGGCTGCTTCACCGCGCAGGAAGTGATCACCACTGCGATGATGGCGCGCGAGGTCTTCGAAACACCGTGGATCAAGCTGGAGCTGATCGGCGACGACTACACGCTGCAGCCCGATACGCTGAACCTGCCGGCCGTGGCCGAGACCCTGATCAAGGAAGGCTTCAAGGTGCTGCCGTACTGCACCGAGGACCTGGTGCTGTGCCGCCGCCTGCTCGACGTGGGCTGCCAGGCGCTGATGCCATGGGCCGCGCCGATCGGCACCGGCCGCGGCGCGGTCAACCCGCACGCGATGCGCGTGCTGCGCGAGCGCCTGCCCGACACGCCGCTGATCGTCGATGCCGGCCTGGGCCTGCCGTCGCATGCGGCGCAGGTGCTGGAGTGGGGCTACGACGGCGTGCTGCTCAATACCGCGGTGGCGCAGGCCGCCTACCCGGTCAATATGGCGCGCGCCTTTGCGCAGGCCGTTGAGGCTGGCCGCACCGCCTACCTGGCCGGGCCGATGCCCGAGCGCGAGGTGGCGCAGGCCAGCACCCCGGTGGTCGGCATGCCGTTCTGGCACGCCGACAGCACGGAGCAGCGCGCATGACCCGCCGCGCCGTGCATGCCGCCAGCGACGGCCCGCTGCGCCAGGCGGTGCTGGAACACTATGGCGAGACCTTCGGCGTCGATGACAAGCCGTGGCAGGCCTGGCGCCTGGCCGACGCGCCCGCGCAACCCGGCGCCCACGACGTGCTGCTGTTCGACGGCGAAGCCGACGCAGGCACGATCGCGCGCGTCGCCGCCGCGGGCGCCACGCTGATCGAGACCGATCGCGAGGGCGGCCAGTGGATCGACACCGTGCGCTCGCCGATGGGCACGTGGGTCTTCTCCGTCGCCGCCGACACCGACCAGCCGCATTCGCCCGCCTTCGTCGCGGTGCTGCTGGCCAGCCTGGCGCTGCATTTCCCCGCGCACGACGCGCTGTGCCTGGCGCGCGCCTGGGAGCCGGGCTCGGCCGACTGGCCGTCTGACTTTGCCCGCTTCCCGCATGTACGGCACGCCGCCCTGGTGGCACCCGAGCAGGCCGCGGCGCCGTTCGCGCCGTGCCCCGCGCTGGGCCTGTACGTGGTGGTGCCAAGCGCCGAATGGATCGAGCGCCTGGCGCCACTGAACGTACCGACGGTGCAGCTGCGCTTCAAGTCCGAAGACCCGGCCGCGGTGCGCGCCGAGATCGCACGCGCGGCGAAGGCCATGCAGGGCTCGTCTTCGCGCCTGTTCGTCAACGACCACTGGCAGGCCGCGATCGACTACCGCGCCGCCAACGGTGGAGATCAGAGCGGCATCTACGGCATCCACCTTGGCCAGGAAGACCTGGATGATGCCGACCTCGATGCGATCCGCGCTTCGGGCCTGCGCCTGGGTGTCTCCACCCATGGCTATGCCGAGATGCTGCGTGTGGCCGCGATCCGCCCCAGCTACCTGGCGCTGGGCGCGATCTTCCCGACCACCACCAAGGTGATGCCGACCCAGCCGCAGGGCATGGGCCGCTTCCGCGCCTACGTGAAGCTGATGCAGCCGGTGATCCCGTCGCTGGTGGGCATCGGCGGCGTCAACGCGGCCAATATGCGCGAGGTGCTGGCGGTGGGCGTCGGCAGTGCCGCCGTGGTGCGCGCGGTGACCGAGGCTGACGACGTGCCGGCCGCGGTGGCCCAACTGATCAGCCTGTTCCCGGCTGCCTGAGCGCGGAGCCAGCCATGGCTGCTGCTGCGCACATCCGCCTGGCAGCGGCGGACGAGGTGCCGCGCCTGGCCGATATCGAACTGGCCGCCGCGGCGCTCTTCCCTGATACGGACCTGCCGGCACTGCTGCGCCTGGTCAGCACGCCCGAGCCGGTGCTGGCCGCCGCGCAGCGCGAAGCGCGCCTGTGGGTAGCCGAGCGCGATGGGGAACTGGCCGGCTTTGCGCTGGCCAGCCGCAACGGCGAGTGCGCCTACCTCGATGAAATGGATGTGCACCCCGACCACGGGCGCCGCGGCATTGGGCGGGCGCTGGTAGGGGCGGTGCAGGGCTGGGCG
>NZ_JBYTAH010000062.1:0-46298 GCF_058787975.1 Cupriavidus sp. FW305-26 | reverse complement strand
CGCAGCCTATTTCGGCTGATCCGGAGAACATGCGATGGACGACTTCCTCGATCTTCCGGTCCGCACCCTGGCGGCGAAGGTGTCCCGGCGCGAACTGAGCGCCGAAGCGGTGGTCCGTGCGGCGCTGGCCCGCATTGCGGCGCAAGACGCAGGCATTCTGGCCTGGCAGCACGTGGGGGACGACACCGCCGTGGAGCATGCGCGGCGGCTGGATGCCGGCGGCGCGTCAGGCGCCTTGCCGGGCGTCCCGCTTGGCGTCAAGGACCTGATGGATACGGCCGACATGCCGACCACTTATGGTTCGCCGATATACGCCGGACATCGGCCGGGCGTGGATGCGGCGGCGGTGGCACTGGCCCGGTCGGCGGGCGCGGTCGTGGTCGGCAAGACCGTCACCACCGAATTCGCCACGTTTCAGCCGGGGCCGACCCGCAACCCGCGCGCGCCGGCGGACAGGCCCCGCACCCCCGGCGGCTCGTCGAGCGGATCGGCGGCCGCCGTCGCCGCAGGCATGGTGCCGCTGGCCTTCGGCACGCAGACCGCGGGATCGATAGTCCGGCCGGCCGCCTATTGCGGCGTGGTGGGCTACAAGCCCACGCATGGCACGCTGCCGCTGGCCGGTATCAAGCCGCTGGCACCGAGCCTGGATACGGTGGGCGTGCTGGCCCGCCGCGTGGAGGACGCGGCCTTCTTCATCGGCACCCTGGCGCGCGATGCCGCGGTAGCGGATGCGTCCACGCTACACCACGCGCCGCTGCGCATCGGCATTTGCCGCACGCCGCATTGGGAACTCGCCAGTGCCGATACCCAAGCCGCGCTGGACACCGCGATCCGTGCGCTCGAACGCATCGGTGGCACGGTGCGCGACTTCAACCTGCCGCAGGCTTGCCACGGGCTGACTGAAGCCCAACTGGACATCATGGCATTCGAGGCACTCGCCGCATTCGCGCCGGAAGCACGCGAGCACGCAGAAGGCTTTAGCGCGGCTTTCGCGCGCCAGCTCGAAGCGGGCCGCGCCGTCACCGGCCAGCGCTTCCATGTCGCGCTGGCATACGCGGAAGCGGCCCGCACGGCGTTCAACACGGCGATGGCAGGATTCGACGTCGTGCTGGCCCCGAGCGCCGAAGGCGAAGCGCCTGCTGGCCTTGGCGCCACCGGCGATCCGATTTTCTGCCGCATGTGGTCGCTGCTGGGCACCCCATGCGTCCATGTGCCGACGGGCACCGGTGCCACCGGCATGCCGGTTGGCGTGACCGTGACGGGGCCGCGCCATGCCGATGCCCGCGTGCTCGGCATGGCTCATCGCCTTGAGCAGGCGCTTGGCGCCAGCGTTGCCTGATATCTGGAGAACAAATTGACCGTATCGAACCCGCCCACCTTCGCCAACGCACAAACCATTGCAGAACGCGCACAGGATCATGTGGGCGCCGGGCGCCTGGCCGCATCGCTGGCAGCCCTGGCCCGGTTTGGCCTGCGCCACGACGGCGGCGTTTCCCGCGAAACGCTGACCGCGACCGACCTGGCCGCCCGGCGCCATCTGATCGACCAGGCACGCGCGCTGGGCTGCACAGTCGGCATCGACGATTGCGGCAACCTGTTTTTCCGCCGCCCCGGCCGCGAAGACCTGCCGCCGGTGCTGACCGGCAGCCACGCCGATACGCAACCGGTGGGCGGCAAGTACGACGGCGCGTACGGCGTGCTGGCCGGCCTGGAGGTGATTGCCGCGCTCAACGCGGCCGGCATTGAGACCTTGCGCCCCATCGAGGTCGTGTCCTGGACCAACGAGGAAGGCAGCCGCTTCGGTCCCGGCGCGATGGGGTCGAGCGCCTTCGTCGAACCCGCCCGGCTGGCAGGCTATCGCGACGTGGCTGACGCGGCCGGCATGCGCTTCGGCGAGGCGCTCGATGCCGCGCTGGCGGAAAGCCATGACGTGACCAGGGTGCCGATGGCGCGGCCGATGGCGGCATGCGTCGAACTGCACATCGAACAGGGGCCGGTGCTGGAAGGCGCAGATGTGCCGCTGGGCGTGGTCACCGGCATCCAGGCGGTGCGCTGGTTCCGCGTGGAATGCACGGGTACGATGGCCCATGCCGGCACCACGCCGATGGCGGTACGACACGATGCGATGGCCGCGGCCGTGGCCATCGCGCAAGACCTGTACGCGCTGGCGCCGCGCCATGCGGCCGCCCCCGGCACTCCCGAACTGCGCCTGACGCTTGGCCGCTGGAGCGTGGCGCCGAACTCGGTCAACACCATTCCCGGCCACGTCACGTTCACGGTCGATATGCGCTGCCTGGACGACGCCGCGCTTGACCGCGCCGAAGCGGCGCTGCGCGCGGCGTGTGTCAGGCACGCACATGCGCCCGAAGCGGTCACGGTCACGCGCTTCTTCCATCGCGAGCCGACGCATTTCCCCGAGGCCATGCTGGACACCATCGAGCGCGCCTGCTCGCGTGCCAGCGGCAACGCCGGCCGCGCGCTGCCGATGCGGCTGACCTCCGGCGCGTTCCACGACGCCATGTACCTGGCCGACCATTGCCCCACGGCGATGATCTTCGTGCCAAGCAAAGGGGGCATCAGCCACAATGCCGCCGAAGATACGGAAGGCGCCGATCTGTTCCTTGGAGCCCAGGCACTGGCTTACACTGTCGCCGAACTGGCCAGCCGCTGAACACATCGACGTACGGCGCCTGGCGGCCGATCCAAGTCCAACCCATTCCGAGCCTGCATGGCAAAGACCGAGCGCCACCCTCCTGAAGCGGCCGACAGCAAATCGGCCACCCTGACGCTTGGCGTCAAGCTGCGCCACGCCCGGCTGGTGGCCGGCTACACGCTGCTGCAGCTCGCCGGGAAGGCGGGCTGCTCGGAAAGCCTGATTTCAAAGATTGAGCGCGGGCTGGCCACCCCGTCGTTTACCACGCTGCACCGGCTGGCCGTAGCGCTGGACACGAATATCGGCGCGCTGACCAGCGACGAGGAGCCAAACCAGTCGCCGATCCTGCGGCATGGTGAACGCCCGGTGATCCGGGCCGGCGGCGTGGCGCTCGAACGCGTGGTGCTGCCCAAGCGTGGCGGCCTGCTGCAGGCCAACATCCACATCGTCTGGCCCGGCGAGGCCAGTGACGGGCAGATCGAGCACCAGGGCGAGGAAGTGGGCTACGTGCTCGAAGGACAGCTCGAACTGATGCTCGGCGACGACGTCTACCTGATCGGCCCGGGCGATGCCTTCACCTTCGCCAGCCAGGTGTCGCATGGCTACCGCAATGTGGGCGACGTCGTGGCCAGGGTGCTGTGGGTGAACTCGCCGGCGACCTTCTGAAACAGGCGGACCAAACGCGGGCTTCCACAAGAAAGCCCGCGCCTAACCTCAATACTGTTAACAAATTCGAATTTGTGTTAACTTTCAAGCCTCTGCAACAACAAGAAGAGCTTGAAGGATGGCAAGAACGGAGGCAACGCTGCCCGGCGGTGCGAGGCTCGCGGACCATCTGGCGGTGGGGTATTTGGCGCTGAACTGCTCCCTGGGGCAGGTCAAGGAGGCGCTCGTGAAGTGCGGTGTGCAGACGCGTCTGCGCCGGGATATGCCGCGGGAAGTGCTGGTGTATTTCGTGATGGCGATGTGCCTGTATCCGCGCGTGGCCTATGAGGAAGTGTTTCGGCTGGTGATCGAGGGGCTGCGGCGCATCTACGGCGATCAGGTGCGCGATGCGCAGGTCAGCAAGGCGGCGATCTCGCAGGGGCGGACACGGCTGGGCTGGCAGGTGATGCGCGAGCTGTTCGCCAGACAGGCAGCGCAACGCCCACGAACTGCAGGCGGCGACTATGCGGGCTATCGGGTCATGAGCGTGGATGGCTCGACGCTGGATGTGCCCGATGAACAGGTCAATGCGCAGGCGTTCGGGTATGCCCAGGGCGGGCGCGGTGAAGGTGCGTATCCGCAGATCCGCTTTGTGGCGCTGGCCGAATGTGCGACGCACGCGCTGTGTGAGGTGCAGATGGGCGGGGTACGCGAGGACAGCGAACAGGCGCTCACGCGGCAGCTGTTTCCGGCGTTCTCGAGCGAGATGCTGGTGCTGGCCGATCGCCTGTTCTACGGCTATGACATGTGGCGCGAGGCGGTAGCGACCGGAGCGAAGCTGCTGTGGCGCGTGAAGTCGAATGTGCGACTGCCGTGCGAAGTGCCGCTGGCAGACGGTTCGTACCTGAGCACCGTCTATGCCAGCGACACCGACCGACGACACCAGCGCAACGGCATACGGGTGCGGGTCATCGAGTATCGCCTGGAAGGCGTGCCTGACGCTGAGCCGCAGTATCGCCTGATCACCAATCTGCTGGACCCGGCGGTGGCACCTGCCATCGAGATGGCGGCGCTGTACCACCGGCGCTGGAAGATCGAGGAGATGTTCGACGAGATCAAGACACATCTGTGCGATGGAAAGAAGGTGCTGCGCAGCAAGACGCCTGATCTGGTACGTCAGGAGTTCTATGCGCTAATGCTCACGCACGCGGCGATTCGTCGACTGATGTACGAAGCTGCACAGGACAGCGGGCAGCGACCCGAAGACTTATCCTTTGTTCATGCCGTGCGTGTGCTCAACCGACGCCTGCCCGAGGCGGCGGCTATTTCCCCCTGAGCAGTGGCAAAGCTGGAAACAAAGTCTGCTGCGCGAACTCGCCAGCGGCCGCGCGGTGCAAAGCCGCGGCAAGCGCAATCCCCGCGGCGTGAAACGAAAGATGTCGAATTTCCGAATCCGGCGGCGATCCGAGCCGCTGAATCAGCGAATCGTCCCCAAAGTGGTTGTGAAGTGAACAGTATTGCGCCTAACCTAATAGCTTTAGCGCAGAAGAGTAGCCGCACGGTGGATTTGGACGGCGGTGAGCGCTGTTTTGGCTTTATGGGATTCGACTTTGGAGCAGCAGATGATGCCGCACTGTGTCAAAGTAGGCGCGCAGATCCAAGTCTATAACACGGTTTCTTCCACTGAACAATCGCCGTCGCCACCCGATGCACCGCTTCATGCGCGGTACGCTCGGACGATATGAGGTCGGACGTATACCACGGAATCATTACAAAGACTCGCCGCCGGTGCTACCGGCCGCTCGGCGGCCTTTGCTACGTGCGACGAGCGCAGACCGGGCATAACCAGAACTATGCTAATCGTAATTACTCTGCAGAGCATAATTCGGAATTCCGGCCGACCCTCATCTTTGGCATGGGCTGTCTGTCGGCAGGGATTCTGTGGGGCTTACGCCGAGCGGCAACCCCTCCTACAGGCTCACCTGCCTCCAGGTTCCCGCGTTCGCTTTCGAGCAAACCGCTTCGAGCACGATCTCCTCAACTGAGTCAGGAAGCGGCACAAGCCAGTTCCCCATCTCGGGCGAATAGCGATACCCAGGAAGGATTTTGCCAGTACCCATGGGGCCGCGATAGATGATCCGCTGAGCGTTGCGCACTCTTTCGCCTTGGCAGTCAGCTTCATAGAGCGTCTTGATCGAGCCGTACGGGAGTGGGTCCGCTGCTGCGGCATTTTCCTGCAGGGGTAATACCGACATTATGACCCAGACCCTGTTCGCCCGATTGCGCTGCGGCGAGTCCGGTTCGGCGATGAGGACTTGTTCAGTATCGGTTTCTGCTACAGGTCGCCACGAAAGACCTTTGGTAGCAGCATCCCGCCCAAACAAGGCAATCAATACCAGCAACGTACAGCAAAGGAACCTTTTCATTCGCGCGCTCGCAATGCAACTGACCAATCGATAGTAGCGACTGGATCCTCATGGAATTGCCCCTACTTTCGCGGGATAAGCAGGGCAGCTCTTCAATGCGGAACATGGTTACTGCACGCGCTTTTTGACCGCCTCGATCACGCGCTCATTCAATCCGACCCGATAGAGGGTCCCGCCCACCTGCGTTAGCACCGCCCTCTCCTTCCCTTGAGTTTCTGGGTTGACCAGCAGCACGGCCAGCCCGCGGATCGCATCGTCAACCGGCAACTCCACGTCATCGTCCAGGGCCATCACGAAGGCCCGAATCACGTCATCCGGCTCCATGCCCGCCCCTACAGGTTGGAGCATTCATTTTAGCCGCTCGCGCGCCAGCGCCGGCGCTCGCCAGATTCCACCCCGGCAAAAGGGGCCTGACTACTGTCGAGGGGTTCCCAATGTGATCCGTCCCGATGCGGTTGGGTCACGCACCGGGAGCGCAGACCCCATAGAGACCAGACGCGAAAGCACCGACAAAGCCTATTGTAAAGCAGATCCTCGTGACCGACGCGCTGACGATGGCCTGGTGGGGTCTACCTGAAAGCCTACGACTCGGTCGGCCATGCGCGCCGCTCTATCGCTAACTACCTGACCTGGTAACCAAGGACGGCCCCATTCCAGTCTGGCGGACCGGACCCCGGATGAGGCATACTTCGCCACGCTGCCAGCGATCAAATCGGCAGCCTGACTGCCCCAGCGCTTCCACTTAAAATCCGGATTCCCTGTCCGAACAAACGGCGCCACCTCTGTTGCAGGACGTCCGCAATGGAATGCGATGAACCAACTGGCGCAGCGGCGCGCCGGCGCCAAAAAGCAGGCCGACCGACTCTTGACGCGCTCGAGGGGCCGAGGCTGGCGGTACACCAAATAAATGATCGGCAGAGCAATCCACCCGAGCCCCCGACTCCGCCGACCACGACAAATGCCTGCGGCGACGATGCGGCGTGTCAGGGCCACCCTATCACGGCTGTCCGTTCGGCGACGTCATCAGCCGTACGGTACGCTGGGCAGATCCCAGAACGTATGTGCGGAATTGAGCAGTGGGCCGCTGTACTTTGGAAGCTGCGCCATAGTCGCGATGAGCCGAACGATCGAGAAGGGTCGGCAAGTGACGACCGGGTTAGCGGGCATGCAGGCCGAGGCCCCTTACCGGCTGCTCACCGCTCACGCACAGTCGCTCAATTGCGGCGATGCCAGCTTCGTTCTTCGCTCCATTGCCACCGCTCGCGAAGCGGCCGAACTCGCGGCCGAGGTCCAGGCAGCAAGCAGCCAGATGCAATTGAGGAAGCCTGTTGATTGGCTTCGGACGCTTTTACGGCGCCACCGCCGCGCCAATCAAACGCGACAGGGTTTCGCGCAAGCTGCCCGCGGCGGGCATTGCGGCACACTGTGGCGCTGTGCGAGAAACGCCGGATCGTTGTAACTGACCCATGTCTGTCCATCAGCGTCCGCCCATACGAGCGCTTTCAAGGGCAGATCAATGCCGATCGACTGCACACACTCCATGAGCGGTGTGCCACCCTGCGCATTGCCGAATATCAGCAATTCGGTGGGCCGCAGCGATTTACCGATCTTCGCCGCGCCTGCAGCGTGGTCGATGCGGGCAAACACTGTTAGACCTCGCTCCCTCACCACCGTCTCAAGCTTATCCATGGCCACCCTCGGCGCCAACGGGCTTGGGACGGTGACCAAGCCATCGGCGGCCTGCAGCGGCAAAGCGAAAGGCAGCAGCGCGATCAGAAGCAACCAACGCAAAGCAGTCATCTGGTTCTCCAATAGACAGGGCGCTAAACGCATAGGCGCCATCGCGCCCCCAACATCAACGGCATTGGCGACTTCATGCGACTGGCTTCCGCATAGTGCACGAATCGCGCGGAAGCAACGCCAACTCATCCTCCTCGCGGAAGCGGTTGACGGCCGCCTGCCGCTGTAAATGTTCGTCTGCCACCGCAGGCAACGGCGGGCCATTCGCCACGGCGTATAGAACATTACTCAAATCCCGACCGCTCACAACACTGTCCTTGCTGCATCGGCGGACATCTGACCGAGCCAAACGAGCAGAACACGCAGCAGTCTCCCGACTTGGGTTTCAGCACCACCTTGCAATGCCGACACGCATAGAAGAACATGCAAGCATCCGTAGGCATGGTCTCCCGCTGCGCCCACCCGCAATGTGGGCAGGTCACGACTGATTCCAGGATGACGTCGCGCATCGCACTATCCTCGCTGAAGATCAGACCGATCGCCCGCGCTTCCCGTCCACGCGGCTCAGTGCTCCGAAGCGCCCATGAGACGCCGGCGAATCAGCCAGTCAACCGAGAGCGTCCCGGCTCCCCGCGCCAGCAGTACCAGCAGCATCGCCGCCCACTGGATATGCGTGGGCCATGCCTGCGGATAGACGAACAGCTGGATCATCGTGGTCATGCCAAGCAGTATCAGCGCCACGGGCCGGGTTGCCAGGCCGAGCACCAGCAGCACTGGCGCCGTCAGCTCAACGGAGACCGCCAGGTAGGCGGCCAGTTCGGGCGGCAGCAGCGGCAGCCGGTATTCCTCCCGAAACAGCTCCACCGCCGTCGCCCAGTTCGCCAGCTTGGCCATGGCCGAGTTCCAGAAGACGGTGGCAACCGCGAGCCGCAGCGGAATGGCCAGGGCGGTGTACGGAATGCGATCGAGCCAATCCACCACGCGCTGCGCGCGCGCGGCAAGCGTAAGGGGAGCGTCGGAGGAGGACGTGGCGTGCGTCATAAGGAGAGATCGGGGATGGGTAAGTCAGAGGCCTGGGCCCGGCCGAAGCCGGTAAAGCAGCCGGCCGACAATAGCGTGGCCAGCCACGCGTGCGCGTCCGCCGGCGGCGTCGGGCCCAATGCGGCGTGCAGAGGATGGCCGGCCAGCAGGGCCGCGGTGAATTGCCATTGCCACGCGCTGAGCCGGTCGACGTCGATGCCGTCCGCTGTGCGGCGCACCAGCAGCCAGACCGGGCCCGCAGCGGGGTCGATGCGCGCCAGGGCA
Source organism: Cupriavidus sp. FW305-26 (assembly GCF_058787975.1). Classification (NCBI taxonomy): domain Bacteria; kingdom Pseudomonadati; phylum Pseudomonadota; class Betaproteobacteria; order Burkholderiales; family Burkholderiaceae; genus Cupriavidus; species Cupriavidus sp. FW305-26. The sequence continues at coordinate 37,529 of NZ_JBYTAH010000062.1, read as the reverse complement.
TGGTCGTCGCGGTTCAGCACCGCGCGCCAGATGGCATCGACGGGGAACGCGGCATGCACCAGGCGCACCGCGGGATGCGGCACGAAATGTATATCGCTGGCTGCGGATACGTCTGAGTCCGCCAGGCGGTGCAGATCGAGCGACGCGGCGTCCGGCGCGTGCAAGACCGTGCTCACGGCCCACTCCAGCCGGGCGACGTCAGGCAGATAGTCGATGGCGGCCGCCTCAGGCAGGCGCGCCAGGAATTCCGTGAACGCCTCGCCGTACGCATCCAGCCACGCGCTCTGCGGCGCAGACTGCCCGATGAACAGCCGGGCCGCGCCTTCGAAGAACTCGGGGCCCACCAGGGCCTGGATGGCGGGAAAGGACAGGCGCAGCGCACCCACGAGCGTGCTGGTGGCCGTGTTCCGGTAGATGCCCAGCCGCGCCTGCGGCGCCAGCCCGTCCGCGATCACGTGCGCCGAGGCCCCGCCGGCGGCAGCATTCCCCAGTTCCTGGGCGAACGCGCGCTGCAACTCAAGCAATGAGGGCGGATCGGATTGCATGCTGCTGTCTCTCCAGTGCCGCCTCCGCAATACGCGCTTCGCCCATCAGCACATCGAGTGGCGGCACATTCGTATCCCATTCGATCAGCGTCGGCACTGTACCGAAACGCCCAAGCGCCGCCTCGTAGAGCGCCCACACCGCCGGTGCCACGCGCGAGCCGTGATCGTCGATGCGCAGGACCTGCCCCTGCCCGAGTTGCCGCACGCTGTGGCCGGCCAGATGGATTTCGCCGATGGCGGCCGGCGCAAGGGCGTGCAGGTATGTCATGGAGTCCCATCCGTGATTGCTGGCGCTGACATAGATATTGTTGACGTCACACAGGATGCCGCACCCAGTGCGCCGCGCCACTTCGGCCAGGAATTCCCACTCGGGAATGGTTGAGTGGCGATACTGCAGGTACGTAGACGGGTTCTCGACCAGAATGCGGCGCCGCAGTGCGCCCTGGACCTGGTCGACATGCGAGCAAACCACGGCCAGCGCCTCCTCGGTCATCGGCAAGGGCAGCAAGTCGGCAAGATACGTGCCGCGGGTGATGCTCCAGGACAGATGCTCCGACACCAGCCCGGGTTCGACCCGATCAACCACCTCGCGCACCCGCGCCAGATGCGCCAGGTCCAGCCCGTCGGCACTGCCCAACGACAGACCAACGCCGTGCAGCGATAGGGCATAGTCACGGCGAATGGCGTCCAGGCAGCCCGGCGTGCGGCCGCCGCCCATGTAGTTTTCCGTATGCACCTCGAACCACGCAACGGCCGGGCGTTCCTCCACCACTGCCTGATGGTGGCGGAAGCGCAGTCCGATCCCGGCGCGCGGCGGGATCGGGCCCAGCCCGCGTGGATAGGCGACAGCCGCGGCAGGCATGGTTCGCTCCTGCCTCAGGATGCCTTCAGCTTGCCGCCCTGGATCTTGCTGCAATCGCCGGCGGGCAGCAGCACGAAGGATTTGCCATCGCGTGCCTGGGTGGCTTGCCCCGCGCAGGAATGCGCACCTTCTGCGCAGTCGTTCTTTGCCACGGCATTGATGCCGTAGCACTTCTCCAGCTTGTTCTTTTCCATCCTCGCCATGTTGTCCTTTACGACCTGCGGCATCGCGCTCATGTCCTTCGTAGCTTGTGCTTGCGCGGGCGCGGCGACCATGGCAAGCGCCAGCCCCAGGGCAGACGACAAGGTGGATGCGGCCAATACATGCTTGTTCATCTTGCTTTCTCCTGACGATTGCGGCCCGGATCCGGAGCCGTGTCAGGAGATTCGGCCCGAAGCGACCAAAGGTTACGCATCCCCGACTAACTAACTGCGCGACAGGCGGCCCTCCATGACGCAGAATTCAGACATGTCTTCCCAAGCTGACCACTCACAACGCCCAGGCCACCATGCCGGCGGCAAGCTGGGCCTCGTGGACGCCGAGCACGATGCGGCTGGTCCTGACCCCTTCTCCGAGCCAGCGTGCCGCCCGGACGGCACGCCGGACTGGTCGGCCTTGATGGCCCGCGCACAGGCTGGCGACCGCGCGGCATACCGGCGCCTGCTCGAAGGCATCACCCCGTACATCCGGGCGCTAGCCGTACGCCAGGTCCGCAACCATGGCGATATCGAGGACACCTTGCAGGATGTGCTGCTCACGATTCACGCCGTGCGCCACACCTACGACCCGACACGTCCATTCGGCCCGTGGCTGGTGGCCATCACCCGCCGGCGCATTATCGACGGCCTGCGCCGGCGGGCACGCACCAGTGCGCGCGAAACACCGCTCGACACGGAACCGGAAACCATTGCCGACCCCGGCGCGAACTTCCAGGAAAGAGCACTGGACGCGCGCGCCGTGCGCGATGCGATGGACCGCCTGCCTGCCGGACAGCGCGAGGCGCTGCGCATGCTGAAACTGGAGGAGATGTCATTGAAAGAGGCCGCCGCCGCCAGCGGCATGTCTGTCGGCGCGCTGAAAGTGGCTACCCATCGCGCCTTGAAAATGCTGCGCAAACTGTTCGAATCGCAAGGTGGCAAGCCGTGAGAAACACCCGTGACCTGATCGACTCGCTGGTGGCTGACGCCACGCCGGTGCGGCGCCTGCACCGGCCCTCGGTGCGGGTGGCGTGCTGGCTGCTGCTGGCTGCCCTGTTGCTGGCACTGGTCGCGCTCGTCCACGGCGTACGGCCAGACTTGGCGCTGAAGCTGCAACAGCCGGTCTACGTCACCAACGTCGCGGCCGCCATCGTGACCGGCATCCTGGCTGCGGCGGCCGCGTTCATTGCCAGCGTGCCGGGCCGCTCGCGCCGGTGGCTGTTGTTGCCGCTGCCATCCCTGGCCGTCTGGGTGGGCACAATCGGTTACGACTGCCTGACGAATTGGGTGGAGATCGGGCCGGAAGGCATGTCGCCCGGCGAGACCGCGCGCTGCTTCGCAACGCTGGTGGTGGTTAGCACGCCGCTGTCCATTGCCTTGACGGCCATGCTGCGCTATGTGGCACGCCTCTCGCCAGCGCCGGTGGCGATGTGTGCGGGCCTTGCCGTTGCCGCGATGGCGGCAACAAGCCTGCTACTCATTCATCCGCTGGATGCTAGCGTGATGGTCTTGTTGTGGAATCTGGGTGTCGCGCTGCTGTTCGTCGGTGCCGGCAGTCTATTTGGACGTCCAATCGCGTCAGTGAGCGAACCGCGAGTCTGACCGGCCGGCTCGCCGCGCCAGTCAGACTCGCGCCGCCCGAGGGAGCAGTCGGTTTACTATTCAAATTTGTATTTTCCGTAACCGGCGTCAACAGCTCGCCGTTCAGTCTCACTACAACTGGAGAATTGCTATCTTGCCCCGCTTTTGAGATAAATAGCGATGCGCCTTCATGCGTATCGATAGAGATATTTTGAAATGAAATATGCTTAAATCTCACAAAATCGTGCTCAAGAGCATTCGCGAGGATGTGAAGAAGCGTTGTTTTACCACGACCATTTCTACCAAATATAATATTAAGATCGGGACTAAGATCTAGGGCGACATTAAATTGATTATGCAGCCCCGTGACTTGAATGCGAGAGATAGTGGTAGGCGAGATATTCATTTGTATAGCTTTCTAGTAGGTCATCCTACCGAGGCGGAGAGCGTATCAGAGGGGAAAACTTTAGCCTACCCCACTCATGGCGATCCTACAGAGATGCCGCGCGTAAATAACTACGCAAGAAAAATGCTGCCTCACTTAGGTTCGTTCCTGCGCGATGGTGACCTTCGCGGGTACGTTCTACAGATTTGGGAACGCAGTGTGACCCACCGAGTCTCTAGCTTCCGCCCAACCCAGCCTTCCGGTGATACCAGGTTCGGCGACATCGAGCGGTGGCAGACCGCCCCGTTTGAGACTGCAGAAGGAACGAGTCTGCCTCGGGCAAGAGGTACTCCGCTAGGAGGGCTGGTCAAGGCGTATGCCGTATTACTAATGCCTACTAGTTCGGCCCGAAGCCGTAAGTGTCCGACGGACCGCATGCGCCAACGCTATCAAGACGTGGTCGGGGCGAGATCGAGCAGGCCGTGGCCGGGACGCCTGCCGCCGGATACGATCAAGGCGCTGTATGGCGCCAAGTGGGTACCTGTGGCACGGCTGCCCCCATCCGGCGTTGCGCCGCCTGGAAAACCTGAGCTGGGATCTGGACCCTGAGGCCAGTCCCTGCAACGATTAAATCTCCTTCGGGGTCTGGACCACCCGGATCGCCTCCACAGCTAGACCATGCGACCACCCGGGCACATTGATGTAATAGCGCACCGCCTTGCCCGCACCGTGGCTCCGCAATTGCCCGCCCGTGACCATCTCCGATAGATCGCGAGTGGCCGTGGCCTTTGAGACCCCCGTCATTTTCATGTACTTCTCAGCGTTCAGTCCGCCCAAGAAGCCGCCGTCCCCGTCGTCGAGGAGGCGCTGAAGCACCTTGCGCTGCCGCTCATGAAGATCGCTACCCTCTTGCTTCTCCCAGAAGCGCCTTTTCTCAATCGCCTGGTCGATGACCAGGCTCGCGGCATGACAGGCGGCCGTGCTTTGGCGCGCAAACCACTGCACCCATGCTGTAACGTCCGTTTCGCCGCGCTGAGCATGGTTCAGGGCCTCGTAGTATGCCGAGCGTGAGGTCAGGAACTGCCGCGACAGACTGTACAGGCGCACCGGCTGTCTCAGATGCTGAGCCATGGCCATGTCGACAATAGCCCGACCAATGCGGCCGTTGCCGTCCTCAAACGGGTGGATACTCTCGAACCACAGGTGCGCGATGGCGGCGCGGGCGAAGCCATCGACGGGCTTGCGACTTGCCGGCAACGCCGAGGCCTGTGCCGGCGAGGTGTCGGCGAACCAGGTAAGGAAGCGTTTCATCTGAGCCGGCACGTCCTTTGAAGGCGGTGCCTCGTAATGCACCACCTCGCGGCCCGGCTGACCGCTCACGATCTGCATTGGATCGGCATGGTCACGATAGCGACCGACGGCGATTCGATGGATGCCTGAAGTGCCACCAGGGAATAACGCAGATTGCCAGCGGCACAGACGGTCTTCGTCCAAGGGCGTATCAATGGCTGTCGTTGCGTCACTGATGACGTCCACCAGCCCGTCGACACTTCGGTTAATGGGTCCGGACGTCGCCAATCCAAGTCGCCTCATGACCGACGAGCGAACGGCATCGAGCGAGAGCCGTTCACCCTCAATGGCAGCCGTGGCCAGCACCTCATCGGACAGCGCATCAAGGGCTACCTGGCTGGTACTGCCAAGGCCGATGGCAATGGCCTTGCCTTCCAAGACACCGTGCATCCGGTATGCCTCCGCCAAAGCGGGCGCGGCCATCTCGGCGTCATAGGCGAGAGCCCCTACGGGCCAATCCGCGCGACGCCAAATCCAAGGCGAGATTGGTTTCATGAGCCGTATTTTGCCATATACACCTCAAATGTTGAGCCGATTTTGGGATTTTTCGGATCACGCGAGGTACTCTGCAGGTGAGCCTGATCACAAACCGGAAAGATGGGTGCATAGAAGGACGCTTTTTAGTATCGCGATCCCTCCTGATGATGGGCGGTGGCGCTGGTCTGCGTCGTGGCGGCTGTGGTCGCCAGCGCGACGAAAAAATGCCGGCAGGCGGGCCACTCACCGCGAAATGCGAACAACCGTCCGTCGGGTCCGGTGACCTCTGTGCGAAGGCGCTAACTGGTTCCTGCGCAAAGCTGGCCGATGCCGCCGAGCGCGGCACACCCTTGGTGGCGGTCGCTCCGGCCCGATCATCGGGTAGTCCGACTTTTGAAATCAAAGGAACAACGCATGGCACAGCGGCTGAGCGTGTCATCGGTTCCGCGATGAAGCGACGCTGCCGCGAGGGACCGGTGGCCACCGTGCCGCTATCCAGCCGGCGAATCTGGCGGCCAACGCCGTCGCGCGGTGCCACGCCACCACCACGCAGGAAAGGCGCACGAGGCTGGCTACTTGCTTCCCGACCCCTTACGTGTCGGCTGTGGGGGAAGATACACGACCGTAGCGCGCGGCTTCGACCGAGGCGATTTCACCGGATTGCCAGCCGGAGGCAAACCAGCAGCCCTAGCCTCTTCCGCGGCCCACATAACCGCCCGGGCAAAGGCCTCCTGAAACCTCTCGCTTAGGATGTATTGGGACAGTTTCGTTGCCATGCCTGGACCTCCTATTTTGATAGTCTACCGGACTCGGAACGCCTGCGCAGCGCAACGAATTGCGTGGCAAGGCATGACAGCGACCTTGCCGGAGTTCTGGCAAATGCCACGCTCGAAGGTCCTTGGAAAATTTGTTTTTGCGCCGCGCAGGTAGCATCGCGCTCGAAATCCCGCATGAAGGCTTCCGCTGCGCGAGTTGGAGTCAGCCAAGCGCCCAGCCCAATAACCAATTCGCCAGAGTAAGTCTCCAAACTGCCTTGATGCAGGCACCGACATTGTCATAAGCCGGCAGCCCGGTCGGCATGAAGTTGAGCCAACACAAGCTCGCAACGGTTTCCACTATGCCCGCTTCGCACGGATGCTGCAATCCGCATCAGCTCGTCCCAGGCGCACCGCGCCGTCGCCGGTTGTCTGCTACCGCGACGTCGCGGGATCATGCTGGGGACGGGACCGGCGAGATGCCCGACTGGCTAAATAAACTCAAGTTTTCCCTCCCTCAATAGCGGACCGGTCTGGGGCGGTACACTATGGCACCGCAGACCAGAACGGGCCTCACACGTTGGACAGGCTCACCCGGATGCGAGGTTAGCCGTGGCCGGCTATGCGTGAGCTCACGCACCACAGAAGGGAGGCTCCATGGCTTCAAAACTGACTCACTACATCATGAGTCAACGCTTTCAAGACGTTGTCGGACGCGGTATCGAGCAAGCCGTTGCCATGACGCGCGCGGCAGGATTGACGCCGGCCGGCGATCCGAACATCCAGCCGAGCGCCCGCCCGTCGACGACGGTCATCGTGGAAGCGTGCCCGCCTGCAAAGCACGTGCGCCAGATCGGCGCGACATCGCGTCGGGCGCCATCCGACGATCCTAACGCTGGTTGAGGCGCTGGGCGCCCAGAGGCGAAGGGCATGTGCGGCCATGCGCCGCTACCCCCGCTAGAACCCTCCTTTTTGGATCTTCCGTATCGTTGCAACGCAATGCAATTTGACATATGGCGGGCTATGTCAAAAACAGCGGCCTCCAGTGTAGGAGTCTACGGTTCAGACTTGCTGATGGAGGTTCTCGCGGCACAGGCGGCGGTAACTCCGGGCAGCGCCGCAGAGCTACACATGTATCCAGACAAAGTCTGGCGCGGCGATGACGATCAGCGCGCGCGCCCGCTCGGTGAGCTGTAGGTGTTCGGCAAAGTAATCCTCGATATGCCAGGCACTCGTATGAGGCGGTACAGGCGTGGCCCTGTCGCGAGACCGTTTGTGCCGTGACCAATGGGTACGAGCTCGGGAAATTCTCATATCTGGACGCCCTTGACGCCCAGCGCAATTATTTCCGCAACGAAGCGCTGTACATCGCCGCCGCTGCGCGCTATGAGCGACTGAAGAGCGAAATACTTGAACTCGCCGCGACGCCGGCCAGCCACCAGCTGGATGCACAATGAAAACGAGATCTGCTATCACGCTTGCCGTAGTAACGCTCCTGCTTGGCGCCGCCGCGGGCTACCAGCTTGCGCACCGCGTGCTAGTACCGGCGTTGCGGCCATTGCAGAACCCTCCCCTGCGGAGGACGCCGTACGGGCCCGCATGGGGGACGCCTCCTTGCTGACGGGAAGTTCCAGGTTGAAGTAACCATTTTCGAGCAAGGCGTTCCACCGCAGTTCCGCCTGTACCTCTATGAGGACGGTAAGCCGCTGGTGCCTGGCGCCGCCCAAGCTGGCATCACCCTGCAGCGGCTTGGCCGACCGGCAGAGCCGATAGCCTTCCGCGTGGAGCGCGATTACCTGCGCGGCGACAAAACCATCGACGAACCGCATTCGTTCGATGTGAACGTGACGGCCAACTACAAAGGGAAAGCCGCCTCATGGAAATACTCGCAGGTAGAGGCCCGCGTCGAGATGGATGATGCGCAACTGAAGGAAGCGGGCGTGGACATTCTGACCGCCGCGCCCGCAATGCACCGTGGCCACGTCCCCGATGCGGATCGGCGTGCCGCCGCGCGTGTCGACCACGATCGCGGCCAGCGAGGGTGATGCGTACTGAGTACCCAGACCGTCCAACCGGCCATCGACATCGAGGCGGCTGCCCCAACAACGTTTGTCGGCGTTGATGACTCGCCGACGATGGGGCGAAGTGGCACGTATCCTCGTCACAGGCCTGATCGCTCTTCTCTTCTGGCAAGACCTGGTGCGGGTCGAGTTGCTGTGGCTGGCCGTCGCCGCCGGCTTGTACCCGCTCCTCAAGGCCGGGCTGCTGGATTTGGTTCACAAACGCAAGATCGGCACCGAAATCTTCGTCACCATCGCGACCCTGGTGGCGGTATTTGGCGGAGAGACCGTCGCCGGGAAGTGATCATTCTGATCGCCGAATTCATCGCCGACCTCAATACCGATTGCGCCTGGGCTTCGATAAAAGCCCTGATCGGTTCAGTACCGCAAGTGGCATTGCTGCGTACAGCCAGTGCCGAGCGGTCGGTCCCTGTCTGTGAGCTGAAAGTCGGCGACATCGTACTGGTGCGCCCTGGAGAAGACCTTCGGCGGAAGGGCTGTTCGCGTACTTCTTCTCCGTCGAGAAATGGGTACGCAGGGCGGTAATCTGGTACCGGCTCTGCTCCATGGTAAGTCACGAGGGCCAGGTCTATGAGCGCGATATGGGCGCCGACGGCGCCGCCAAGGCGACAGCGATGAAATCTTTCGATCCTGGCCTCGGCTGGAGGAAGGTTTCACCATGAGGCACTTGCTTGTAACCTCACCCTTGGCGCCATCCTTGCGTACCCGTCGCGAAACAGCCGAGCAAGTTCGGCGACCAAAGGATCGCGATATGGTCAATATCTTCGTCTCCACGGGTTGCATTGGGCCACCGGATCGACGGCTTGACCTAGCTCAAGATTGGTTCGCCAGATAATCCTATGCTTTGGGATGAATCCGGACTTCCGCGGTCAGGGAAGCTTTCGCATTTGCCCGAATTCCACTAAGCAAGAGTGCGAGACTTAGTTTAAAAAGTTCCGTTCACTTTGCAGGATAGCTTTCGAGAGATGAGGGTGCGAGTTGAAGCGAGGATGGTATGAAAAGAGATCTTGTGTTTGCATTGCTTTTTGCCGTTCCTTGCCTATCGGCATTGAGCGCTGGTAAAGACGACGTTCTGAAGACGTACGAGCTAAAAGATGGGTCATTCGTCCATGTCATGAAGAATGGAACGATTGTGATGCAAGATCCATTTGGCCATGACATGCACATGAAGGACGGTATGGTCATGGAAACAAAGGACGGTTTTAAGCTAATTGTGAAAGACAATCAGGTATTCTTGAACGATAGCGTCCAGAAAGAGCGGAAACGTGGTCAGTGACTGGTCTCCATATGCGTGCCGCAGCAGCTAACGCCGCCAGCAAACGCTGATCACGCCAATTCCTCGGGATACGCTTCCAGGGCGGTGCAGTGTGACTCCCAGGCGAGGGGGCACGGAAGCGTTACAGATTTGGCTTCATACTCGGCTTTAATAGGCGCCGACGCATGCCGGTCATCGCGGTGTCTGAAACACTTCAGTCGGAGCGTGGCAGATGGAGCGGACAACGTTGCGATATGGGGTCGCCCTTGCCGCCGCCGCGGCTGCAGTGATAGGGACAGCAATTTATCTGACCCAGCGCCCCAAGCAAGCTGAGGGCGTTCTCGAAGGGAATGGCCAGGTCCGCGGCACAGAGATAACTGTGAGCGCAAAAATCGGGGGCGTGGCAGATGTCGTCCTCCTGCGTGAGGGGCAGCAAGTGAAAATTGGCGACCTAATCGCCGCCATTTCCTCCCGCGAACTTGAGGCGCGCCGTGACCAGGCGCGGGCGCAGGCAGCAGGCGCACAGAATCTTGTTGCCGAGCTTGAGGCGCAACTTAAAGTGCTCGACATCACAGAGGAGCAAGCGAAGGTTGGCGCTCATGTAACGGCAGGCGCCGTGACACACGAAATCCATCGCGTGTCTGAGTCTCTCGCTAGAGCCAATGCGGAGATCGTCGCCGCCGAAGCGCAGTTCAACCAGGACCGCAACGTGTATGAGCGCTTCGAAAAGCTTCTAGCACAAGGGTTCATCAGCAAGAACTATTTCGACGAGTTGAGCGCGCGTCGCCGCGCTTCAGAGGCAAGGCTCACTGCGGCCCGCCAGTCGCGGGCTGAGGCGCAGGCGGCGCTAGAAAAAGCGCGCTCCGGCTCCGGTGAGGTACTCATCAAAGAGAAAGATGTGCAGCGCGTCGCTGCAGAGCGGGAGCGCATCAAGGCAGCGCGCGAGACTGCGAGGCTACAGGCCGAAGCGGCAAAGGCGCGCGTCGCCGAGCTTGAGGCACAACTAGCCGATACACGCGTTTTGGCGCCAGCTAATGCCACGGTGATGACGAAGCTCGTCGAGCCCGGTGAACTTGTCGCCGCGGGACGCCCACTCGCCACGCTTGTTAATTTGGACGACCTATTCGTGCGGGTCTATGTGGCAGAGCGCGAAGTGGGGAGGATTCGCCTTGGCAACCCTGCACGCATCGCGGTCGATGCCTTCCGCGACCGCACGTTTTTAGGCAAGGTGATGGAAGTTTCGCAGCAAGCCGAGTTCACACCGAAGGACGTCCATATGAAGGACGAACGCCAGAAGCTCGTCTTTGGCGTGAAGGTGTCGATCGACAACCCGGACGGTTTGCTGAAGCCCGGTATGTTCGCTGATGTGACAATCAAGGTAGATCCCGATGTGGCGTGGTAAGGTGGACGCCCCTGCGCTGGCACAGCGGTCAGCATTGGCGCCGGCGATCGAAATTCGTTCAGCTTCACGACAGTTTGCCAAGCGGCTCGCCTTGGAAGGCATCACGCTCGAGGTTCAGCGGGGCGAGCTATTTGGCATCGTCGGCGCCGACGGGTCGGGGAAGACCACACTGCTGCAAATGATCTGCGCCATACTGGATCCTAGTAAAGGCAGCGTGGTCGTAGCTGGGCTAGATAGTGTGCATAATGCGGCAAGCATACACGCCTCGCTTGGCTACGTGCCGCAATCCTACTCACTTTATGGCGATCTGACGGTCGCGGAGAATCTGGCATTCTTCTCTTCGATCCGGAAAGTGGCTGCGGCGGCGTTTGCGATGCGAAGCGAGGCGTTGCTGCGCTTCTCTGGGCTCGGCTCTTTTCTAGATCGCCCTGCAAAATCACTGTCCGGTGGCATGCAGAAAAAATTAGCAGTTTGTTGCAGCCTTGTACACGAGCCCGATATCCTGATACTGGATGAACCTACACTAGGGAAATGCTGATCAATTCAGTCACAGGTCATCTGGCGGAACGTGTGGCGCGTTGAAGGTGAAGGCATGGAAAACAAAGACAAGGATGAAACAAACGAGCTTTGCCGATGTTGAGTTCGCGAAGAAGAAGCGCGTGACACGGCGCGAGAAGTTTCTCGGGGAGATGGATCGGATCGTGCCGTGGGCACGGTGGACCGCGTTGATTGAGCCGGTGTATCCGACGAGCGGCCGTGTTGGGCGGCAGCCGATTGGCGTGGAGAGGATGTTGCGGATGTACTGTCTGCAACAGTGGTTCAGTCTCAGTGACGAAGCCGTGGAAGACGCCCTCTACGACAGCCAGGCGTTGCGTCAATTCGTAGGTGTGGATCTGTCGCAAGAGTCGGCGCCGAATGCGACTACGCTGCTCAAGTTTCGCCGGTTGCTCGAGAAGCACAAGTTGACTGCCGCGATGTTCGATGAGGTAAAGGCCGTGCTCAGTGAGCGGGGGCTGCTGATGCGAGAGGGCACGATGGTCGATGCCACGCTGATCGCGGCACCGAGTTCGACCAAGAATAAGGACAAGTCGCGCGATCCGGAGATGCACCAGACGAAGAAGGGGAACGAGTGGCATTTTGGTATGAAGGCGCACATCGGCGCCGACGCCGACTCGGGACTGGTGCACAGCTTGCACACGACGGCGGCTAACGAAAGCGATATCGCTCACACCCATCACCTGCTGCATGGTGAGGAAAGCCAAGTGCATCTTGATGCGGGTTACACGGGTGTGGAGCGCAGGGATGAGATCAAACAAGCCCAAGGGCAAGGGACGATCCGCGCTGAAGTAAGCTGGCTCGTAGCAGCAAAGCGCAGTAAGGTTGAAAAGATGCCGGAAGGTCGGTGGAAGGACCTGACGAAGGCAGTGGAGCGCAAGAAGGCCCAGATTCGGGCGCGGGTAGAACATCCCTTTCACGTGGTGAAGAACTTGTTTGGTCACAAGAAGACCCGCTACAAGGGCTTGGCCAAGAACACGGCACAGATGTTCAGCCTGTTCGGTCTCGCAAATCTGGTGATCGCCAAAAAGCCGTTGTTGGCGTTTCAGGGGAGCAATCCGTCTTGAACATGCAAATCGAGCCCGAAAGGGCACGAGATGGGGGGCATGCGGCGCGAAATCGGGCTCAGATCTCTCTGTTTTTCCGCATGGTGAAAATCAGACACCAAACAGCCGTCGATCCCCAGCGCCGCTGCTATTGATCAGCAATTCCCTAGGGATGGTGTTCAAAACTCATGCGTCTGCGGGTACGCATGAACAAAGTTTCCAGCGACAATAGACGCATGAAACAATCCGACCTTGGCCTGGACCTGAGCAATCGCCGCACGCGCAAGCGCGTGTTTCTTCACGAGATGGAGCGCGCGGTACCGTGGGATGCGTTTCTGGCATTGATTGCTCCGCACGCCCCGACCAAGGCAACGGGACGCCGACCGTTTCCTCTCGCAGCGATGCTGCGAATCCATCTGATGCAGCAATGGTTTGGTCTGAGCGACGTGGCGATGGAAGAAGCTTTGTATGACACGCCGCTGTACCGCGAATTCGCTGGGCTGGGTGGCATGAGCCGCCTGCCTGACCGCGTCAGCATTCTGCGCTTTCGGCATCTGCTTGAGCGACACCAGCTTGCCGAGCAATTTCTCAAGACGGTCAACGAGCAACTCAACGCCCGTGGCTTCCTTCTCAAGGAAGGCACGGTGGTCGATGCCACCCTGATTGCCGCGCCGAGTTCGACCAAGAACAAGGATGGCGAGCGTGACCCTGAGATGCACCAAGCGAAGAAGGGCAACCAGTGGCATTTCGGCATGAAGGCACACATTGGCGCGGATGCCGAATCGGGACTGGTACACACCGTGGTTGGCACGGCCGCCAACGTCAACGATGTCACGCAAGCTCATGCACTGCTGCATGGCGAGGAAAGCGACGTGTTCAGTGATGCCGGATACCAAGGCGTTGAAAGGCGCACTGAGGCGCAAGGCATCGAGGTCAACTGGCATGTTGCTATGCGCCCGGGCAAGCGCCGCGCGTTGGACAAGGAGGCGCCGGTGGGCAAGCTGCGCGATGAACTCGAACGGGTCAAAGCCCGCATCCGCGCCAAGGTGGAGCACCCGTTTCGCATCATCAAGCGCCAGTTCGGCTATCTCAAGGTGCGCTACCGGGGCTTGATGAAGAACACGCAGCAACTGCATACGCTGTTTGCCTTGAGCAATCTGTGGATGATGCGCCATCGACTTCAGCCAGGTGCCAAGCGGTGAATGCGCCGGGATTCTGGCCGACGACCCGAAACGCGGGCGATAACGCCCTTGCTCGCACCGATTCTCGCGCCGAATTCGGGTGGAATCGCTCATCGAGTTCACTTGGCCACGCTCACACGGTCAACTCGGCGCTGCGGACGTTGTTTTGAACACCATCCCTAGGTGTCGACCCGATTTCGCGAAGAGAATTATGGACAATGCTCGCCGAATTCCACGCCAGCGGCAAAACTATTGTCTGCGCGACATCCTATATGGACGAGGCGGCACGGTGCGATCGAGTTGCTGTTCTGGCTGGCGGCAGACTCCTCGCATGCCAGTCTCCAGAACGTTATGGGCCGGATTTTGAAGAGGCCGTGAAGGAACTCCTCGGCGCAGGTACGCAAACACCCGAACTACCTGCACTCCCCTCTCTTGAGGCAAGTGGCGAGGCGATTCGTGTGACCGCGCTATCTCGCCGGTTTGGTAACTTTACAGCGGTCGACAATATCAGCTTCAGTGTGGCGCGTGGAGAAATCTTTGGACTACTCGGGCCGAATGGATCGGGCAAGAGTACAACGATCAAGATGCTCACGGGTATCCTTCCGCCGTCCGAGGGGCACGTGGAAGTGGCCGGATTGGACGTAGCTACACGACCGGCTGCGGTGAAAGGCCGCATTGGCTATATGTCGCAGCGCTTCTCGCTCTACACGGATCTCACCGTGGATGAGAACATTGAGTTCTTCGGTTCCGCTTATGGGCTTACGACGGCCGTGCTTGCTGACCGTCGAGCTTGGGTATTGCAAATCGCCGGACTTGGAGGATACGAGCGAAAGCCGGTGAAAGCACTTTCTGGGGCGCTCAGGCAACGGCTGGCGCTTGGCTGTGCGGTGTTGCACCACCCAGCCGTACTCTTCCTGGACGAGCCAACGTCTGGCGTGGACCCCGTGGCTCGCGATGCGTTTTGGCGGCTGATCGCTCAACTCAGTTGAGCTGGCACGGCCGTACTGGTCACTACGCACTATATTCGGGAAGCTGAGCGCTGTGATCGGGTAGCGTTTATTGATCGTGGTCAGTTGCTCGTTGCTGACTCCCCCGCAGCGCTTCGAAGTCGTTTCGGGAATGTGGAACTTGAAGACGTTTTCATTAAGTTGATGACAGAGAGCAAATAGCGAATATGGTGAGCTATGCTGGCAGCGCTCCTCCGGAAGGAAACCCTTGAAATTCTCCGTGATCCCATCACGCTTGCCGTGGCGATTGTCTTGCCGCTGATTATGTTGTTTCTGTTCGGATACGGTTTGTCGATGGACGTTGAACATATCACCGTCGCCATATACGATCAGGACCGGACACAGGAGAGCGATCGATTTGCCCAAGCTTTCCGAGAAAGCGGCTATTTCACCCAGCGAAAAATCGTCTGGTCGCTACGCGAGGTAAATACCGTTCTTGACAAAGGGGAAGCGACCGTAGTCATCGCCATTCCGCCTGCGTTCGGGCGTCGCCTCGCGGCTGGTTCTATCGCGCCGGTACAGATCATTATCGACGGTTCGTTCTCACCTACCGCGCTCATTGTCTCCAACTACGTTTCCGCGATCGTCAATCAGTACTCAACGCGAGTCGCCGAAGCGCGTCTCCCCACGCTGGGCCTGAAGCCGCTCCCTCCCGTTCGACTCGAGTCGAGAGTTTGGTACAACGCACCGATGAAGACCGTGAATTACATTGTGCTCGGTCTTTTTGCAGTGCTGCTAATGGCATTTCCACCGATGCTTACCGCACTCGCAGTAGTTCGAGAGAGGGAGCGCGGAACCATTGAGCAGATTTATGTGTCGCCGGTCAGCCCTTCGATGTTCATTCTTGGCAAGATCATTCCCTATGCCGTTATTGCGTTCTGCGAGATGCTACTGGTGCTATTAGTCGGTACCGCATGGTTCGGCATCCCAATGCGGGGCAGCGTGGCATTGTTGCTTGGTGTTTCCATCCTTTACGTGTTCGTGACGGTAGGGCTCGGCGTGGCCGTTTCTTCTATTGCAAAGACACAGGTTGCGGCGGTTCTGCTATCAGCGGTGGGCACGCTAATGCCATCGTTTCTATTCTCCGGATTTCTATTTCCGATCGCAACGATGCCATACATCATGCAGCTTTATACCTATGCATTTCCGACTCGTTATTTCAATGACATCAGTCGCGACCTTTTCTTGAAAGGCGTAGGTCTGGAGTATATCTGGGGGAATGTTGTGTTGCTAATGATTTATGCGGTTATCCTCTTCTTGGTCGCTAGCCTCACTTTGCGGAAAAAGGTGGCGTGATGATTCGGCTGGTCGCTGCCATTCGAAAGGAATTTCTACAATTCCTGCGCGATTGGCTGCTGGTTGCGCTTGTTGTCTTTATATACACCGCCGATCTGATAATTTGCACAACAGCATTATCATTCGACGTACGCAATCTTAAGCTTGCGGTTTATGACGGGGACCGTAGTCAACTAAGCGGTAAACTCGTTGAGAGATTTACGGCTAGCCCTTACTTCGGGAAGCTAATATCGGTTGCTCGGCTTTCCGAGTTGGATCGGCTACTCGACGCAAGCAAAGCTGATCTTGCGTTGGTCATTCCTGATGGTTTTTCTCGGGCTTCGGAAGCGGGGCGCACGGCGGAGGTTTTGGTGCTGCTCGCCGGGACCAATGCAAATACCGCCAATGCCGCCCGTGGCTATGCCGCGACGATAGTCGGCGGATTTTCTCGAGACATGCTCGTGCGACATGCGGCACGACACGGCATCACGGTGAATTTTCCATCCGTCGAGCCAGAGATAAGAATTTGGTATAACCCACAGTTGGAGTTCGCACATTTCATGGCGGTGTCGATGATTGTTTCCGCTGCGCTGATGGTGGGCGTGATAACAGCCGCAGCGGGCCTTGTGCGCGAGAAGGAGTCGGGCACGATCGAACAACTCGTGGTGACCCCGCTACGGAGCCACGAAGTTATCATCGCAAAGGCGGCTCCTCCGTTCACTATCGGCATTTTCGCGCTTGTCCCAAGTCTGTGGATTGCAAGGGCATTCGGTGTACCTTTGGCTGGGAATCTTAGTTTTTTCATCCTTGCCTCGGCCATTGCATTATCCGCTTTCCTGGCCATAGGGTTCTTCATTGGCACACTGGCAAACAACCTCCAGCAGGCGCTGCTGCTAGCATTTTTTGTGTTGTTTCCGCTATTGTTTTTATCGGGAACAATCTCCCCGATCGAGAGCGCGCCCACGGTGATCCAGTGGCTTTCCTTACTTAGCCCTGTCCGCTATTACATGGAAATTGCATTGGGAATCTTGTTAAAGGGAGTCGGCATAGATGTTCTTTGGCCACAGCTCACTGCCCTTTCAGGAACGGGCCTCGTGCTTGGGGCATGGAGCGTGGCGCGGCTACGGAAGCAATTTTACATGTAAGGATATTATTGCGATTTAAAGGGAGGATCACGTATATGCGACAACGTAGCGATGATGCTGAGCCGCAGTTCGCTCGCCTTGCGTGTTCAATGCGTCAACCACATTGCTGCTGCCGTCAGGCGGTCAGCCGCCCAGAGTTGCTGATATACCGCTGTCGCGTTCGGCGCCTTGCCGGCGGCCACCAGAAGGCTGGCCAGCTCGTACACACGCACCTGCGTCAGGTCTCGGTGCTCGATCGGCCCGTGGCCAGCTGCCCAGCGGGCGAAGCTGGGGTCGGCCTCACGGAATAGCCGAGCACGTTCGGCAACCCACGGTTCGATATGGTTCATTTTTCGTCTCCAGGTTGCATCGTGACTACCCATCGTCCTCCGGGCCGGCCGCCTGAAGGCCGCGTCATTCAACACTACTATCGTGCTGTTGCCGAATTCGACGACTGCGCGAGCTCACCCGGTCGTCGACCGTGCTCCCCTTGAAGTTCAATAAGGGGAGCGCCACAGCCAGCGCACACCAGTGCCCGATGCAGTAGATACCCCCACAGCGCGTGGTTGATCCTGAGCAGTTGGCCGAGCACGTGCATGGCAGGCTTTCAGCGCGGCGTCCCGGCGGGGGAGGCACGCCCGGCGGTCCATGTGGCGGCGACCGCTAGCACGGCGGCAGCCGAAAGGAAAGGTAGTGGCGCGGCCTGTGCATACAATACGCCGGTCGCCGCCGCGCCGATCGCCTGCCCAAGGCTGGCCACCGATGATTGGCGCCCCAGCGCCCAGCCCTGTCGTGGACCGGCCGCGGATGAGATGCGCACCGCCAGAGCCGGGATCAGCACGCCGATCCCGGCGGCACCGAATATCAAGCCGGTCACTGGCATCCAGGGCGCCAGAGGCCGGGCCAATAACGCCAGTCCGAGCGCCATGCCGGTCATCGCCGCGGTGACCAGGCGCGGCTCACCCATCCAGCGCTCGAGCGCGGGGTACAGCCACATTTGCACCGCGACCATCACCGCGCTGCACAGCGCGAAATAGCCGGCGACCTGCGACGGGCGAACGACCGGCGTGTCGCGGCTGATTAGTGTCAGGCCGACCTCCGCGATCGTGATGCCGAGCACCACCACCGCGGTGAGCGCCAGCGATTGCCGGATTCGCGCGTCGTCAGTGGCGCCACCGAACGCAGCATTGTCGTCGGCCCGCTTCTGGTAGCGTGGCAGTAACGCAATGCAGGCCGCTGCGACAAAACAGATCGCAGCCACCACGACCAAGGGCGAACCGGCCATGCCGACAACCGTCCTGCCGAATATACCCCCGCCGGCCATCGCACCCAGCACATTGCCGACCACGGGCCCCAGCAAGAACCCCAGGGCAGTAGCGGAGGCGACCCAGGCGAAACGTTTCTGGCGCCGCCCCGGCACCGAAACCTCGACGATGTAGGAGAAGACCGCCGGCAACACGGCGGCCGACAGTACGCCTGCGACCCCGCGTGCGAGGTATAGGGCTGCCAGCGACGGCGACAGGTCCATGCCCCACAGGGCCACGCCGCCGCCTACGAGTCCCAGGGCAATCACCACGCGCAGGTCGACACGATCGGACAACGCCCCCCAGACTGGCGAAAACAGGAACAGCCCCAGCGTGTATACGGCGGTCAGCCTGCCGGTATGTCGCGCCACTTCGGCGCCAGCAGCGCCCAATCGCTCGACCCGCGACGGCATCAGCGGCAGCGTAACGCCATAGGCCATCGACACTGCCAGCGCCGCCGCCATCAGCAACGCAAGGCGCCATGCCGTCAGGCGCAAGCCCTGACCCGGCACGTTAGTCGGAGACCTAGCAGCTCTCGTGTCCGCCATGCCCATGCCGATGGCCTTCTTCGCCCGACGGCACGAAGCGCGCCGGCGTGGCCTCGAACCGGTCGCGGTTCTCGCGGCTGTTGAAGTAGTACAGCCGCCCCCGGTAGGACGCCACGGCAGCACCATCCCCCGCGACCGGCTCCCCGCTTACCGGATCAATGCGTGCGCCTTCGGCGCCGCCGCTGGGTTTATCCCGGCGCATGCCCATCAGACCACCACCCATGCCGCCACGCCAGGGCATCAGCGCAATAACCACAAACAAGAGCAGCACGTAGCGCCAGTGTTCGGTCAGCCAAGCCATCGCGAGCCCCTTAGACACTTCACTTCAGGCTCGTCGCGTCCCAGCGCAACACGCGAGGTGTGGCTTCGCCTGGGCGCTGGAGGCGCAGTTCGACAGCGGCCGGTTGCGCATCCGGGGCGGGAAAGGTCAACACGCCCTCGCGGTGATGACCACCTGGCGCCGCGCCTGTCCACTGCACCGGTGCAACTTCGCGGCCATCGACCACCAGCACGGTACCCTCGGAAAGATTGTCCTCCAACGCTTGGCTGTGCGTGTCCAGCGTGACTGAGAAAGACCATTCACGTGCGCCCGATAACCAAGGCTTGGGCGTAACCTTCAGCGTGACCCCTTCCTGCGCTGAGATGCGCTCGGCCGGCTCAGCGCGCACTCCCGTATGCCAGGCAACTGCGGTCGTCGCAACGATCGCGGCGGCGATTTTGGTCAGGATTCGTTGGGAGACAGTGGCGGTAGTATTCATGGCAAGACACCTTGGTTGATGGCAACAAGCTCCAGCGTAGCAAGCGGCCGTGCGTGGCCGTTGCGGCCGATCAAACAAGTGCCATGGACATATCGTGCGGTACAGCGCCAGCGTGACGAACACTGGGTCGTAGGGTGGGTTTCTGCGGCTCTGCTCGTCAACGCCCACTTGACGCAGCGCTCACGCGTCGTCAGCGCAACGACCGCGTCATTGGCCGGCGTCGGCCAAGGAAGGCGTAAGGCGTTCACGTAGTGCGAGAAGCCGGTATCGCCGGTCATGAGCCTTACCCCTCCCTCACCTGCTCGCTGGTTCCCGGCCTCAGGTCCCGCTGCTCCCCCGGGCGGCGTTCGGCCTGCCGCGCCGCCCCCCACCAACCCAGCGCGGCCGCGCCGCCGAGCAGCAGAACGGCCGCCGCCGCCCAGAACGGGGCAAGTGCGTTCCATCCGAACAGGATGCCAGCGCCCACCGAGCCCAGCGCCTGCCCCAGGTTGCCTGCGGCGGCCTGACGCGCCAACAGCGACCCGGCGGAACCGCGGTCGTGTTCCAGCAGTTCATAGGACAGCACCGGTCCAATCATCCCCACGCCGGTGGCGACCACCCCGATCAGCAGTCCCAGCGCAGCGGCATCGGGCACCAACCCGGAGAATCCGAGCGCGGCTGCCGAGGCAACAAACGCACCGGCAACCCAGCGTTGGTCAATGCGCCGGCGTACCGCAGGCAAAAGCAGCAGGCCTTGCGCGCCGAGCATCGCGAGGCTGCAAGTGACAAACATCACCGCCATCGTCGAGCTGGGCAGGCGCAGCGTCTGGCCGCCGAACAGGCTGAAGCCGACCTCAAAGGTGCCCGCGGCAAAGGACGCCAGCAGGGCCAACAGCATCGAAGCGGCCACAAAGCGTTTGCGCTGCCGGCCCATGCGCAATGGCCCGCTGTCGGCTTCGGCGGGCTTCGGAGTTCCAAGCAAGCGGGCCGCTGCGAGCAACAGTGGCAGCCCGATCACCGCGACCGCCAGCGCAGGCCAATTAACCATGCTGGTCATCTGACCCACAAGCATGC
The DNA here is from genome assembly GCF_058787975.1 of Cupriavidus sp. FW305-26. Taxonomy (NCBI): domain Bacteria; kingdom Pseudomonadati; phylum Pseudomonadota; class Betaproteobacteria; order Burkholderiales; family Burkholderiaceae; genus Cupriavidus; species Cupriavidus sp. FW305-26. Next base: position 16,788 of record NZ_JBYTAH010000062.1, on the reverse strand, counting down.
CCATAACCGGCCCCGCAAGCCAACTGCCGAATGCCGGCCCTGCCAGGAATCCGACGAACATCGCACTACCGACCAATACGAAGCGCCGGCTGCGCTCCTCGGCGCTACTGATATCGGCGATGTAAGCCTGGACACCGGGAACGATGGCGGCTGCACCGGCCCCAGCGACCATCCGGCCGGCATAAACCCCTGGCAGGCTGGGCGTCAGTGCGGCCATCACGGTGCCGATCAGATAGATCCCAAAGCCAGCGGTCAGCACAACCACCCGGCCACGCCGGTCAGACTGCCTGCCCCACCACGGCGCGAACACGAACAGCGCCAGCGTGTACACGCCGCCAAGCATGCCGACGTGCCACGCCAGCGTCTGCCGCGTCGCCTCGCCGAGGTACCGCGCCAGGTACAGCTGCGAAAGTGGCAACCCTGCGCCATAGCCCAGCGAGACGACGAACACCATGGCAAGCAACAGGGCCAGGGCCGGCCAGACAGGCTGTGCGTCGGGCGACCTGGCAACCGAGGGGGTGCGCATGATGTCCTCAACTGGCACCATGGGCGGCCGCGGGCGCGCCCACGCCGTTGTAAACCGTTGCCGCGCTGGCGCGTCGAATCCCGGTGAGCCGCGTGCGCTTGAGCATCAGCGCGTTAATTGCCACCAGCGCCGAGCTGCCCGACATCGCGATCGCGGCCACCTCGGGGCTGATCGTGAACGGGTAAAATACACCGGCCGCCAGCGGAAACGCCACCACGTTGTACGCGACCGCCCACCACAGGTTCTGGTGCATCTTGCGCAAGGTCGCGCGCGAGAGTTCAATCGCGCCAACCACATCCAGCGGGTCGCTCTTCATCAGTACCACGTCGGCGCTTTCCATCGCAACGTCGGTGCCTGCGCCGATCGCAAAGCCGACGTCGGCCTGGGTCAGCGCCGGCGCGTCGTTAATCCCGTCGCCGACCATGCCGACCTTCTTGCCCTGCTCCTGCAGCTCCTTGACCTTGGCGGCCTTGTCGCCCGGCAGCACGTCGGCTAGCACGATATCGATGCCTAACTCCTTTGCGATGCGTTCGGCGGTCGAACGATTGTCCCCGGTCAGCATCGCGACCTGCACGCCGCGGCTGTGCAGCGCCTTGATCGTCTCGGCCGAGGTCGGCCGCACCGCGTCGGCGATCGCGATCAGGCCGATTAGCCGCCCGCCGTGGGCGGCGTGTACCACGGTGCGGCCTTGGCCCTGCAGGCGGTCGGCATCGGCCTTCAGCGTGCCGAGGTCGATGCCGCTGGCATCCATCAGCCGCCGGTTACCAAGCAAGGTCAGTCGGCCGCCCACCACCGCCTGCGTGCCCTGGCCATCGATGTTAGTGAACTCAGTAGCCGCTTCGGAGGCCAGCTCGCCGGCGCGCTTCAGGATCGCGACCGCGAGCGGGTGCTCGGAGAGCTTTTCGACCGAGCCGGCTATGCGCAACAGGTCATCGGGCGTCACGTCCTGGGCTACCGCCATGTCGACGACTTCCGGCTGGCCGAGCGTCAGCGTGCCGGTCTTGTCGAAGATCACCACATCCAACCGTGTTGCATCCTCCAGCGCCGAGGCGTTCTTGAACAGGATGCCGTTCATCGCGCCCAGGCCAGTACCCACCATCACGGCCATCGGAGTGGCCAACCCTAGCGCATCGGGGCAGGCGATCACGAACACCGTGATCGTCAGCGTCAGCGCCAACAGCACCGGCTGCCCGAGCACGAAGTACCAGGCGGCAAAGGTCGCCACGCCAATTACGAAGGCGATCACCACCAGCCATTGCGAGGCCTGGTCGGCCAGTAGTTGGGCTGGCGCCTTGGAATTCTGCGCTTCCTGCACCAGCTTGACGATCTGCGCCAGCGCGGTGTCGGCACCCACCTTGGTCGCACGGTAGCGGAAGCTACCGCTTTTATTGATTGTCGCGCCAATTACCTTGTCGCCAACTGTCTTCTTCACCGGCATCGACTCGCCGGTGAGCATCGATTCGTCCACCTGAGAGCCGCCTTCGAGCACCTCGCCGTCGACCGGAATCTTGTCGCCGGGACGCACCACCAAGACGTCGTTGCGCAGCACGTCGGCGGTCGCCAAGGTCACCTCCTTACCGCCACGCATCACGGTGGCCTTTGGCGGGGCCAGCTCCATCAGCGCGCGAATCGCTTCTGAAGCCCCCGCGCGCGCGCGCATCTCCAGCCAATGCCCGAGCAGGATGAACACCAGCAGCACCGACACCGCCTCGTAGAACTGCGCACCGCCGAAGTAGAAGGTGCTGCCGACGCTGAAGGCATAGCCGGTGCCGACGCTCAGCACTACCAGCACCGCCATATTGAGTACGCCGGTGCGCAACGCTCGCGCTGCGGCGACGAAGAATGGCCAAGCAGGGTAAATCACGGCGCCGGTGGCCAGCAGGAACAGCCAAAGGCCCAGGTCCAGCCCGAATGGCGGCGCCAGCTTGATAAAGTCCATGCCCATCGGAGCGTAGAGGAAGATCGGTACCGTGAACGCCAGGCAAATCCAGAAACGATTGCGCATGTCGCGTGCCATGGCCTTGGCGTCCATGCCTGGGCCGTGCCCCATTTCGTGGGCCATTGCATCCATACCCTCATGACCCATCGCGGCATGTTCGCGTACGACGGGTCCCTTCGCAACGGCTGGCCGGCCGGGGGCATGCAGGTCCCCCGGCGGATGTCCGGGATGGGCGTAGTCGTGCCTGTGTGCCGGCGTCGGCGCGTGCCCCATTGGCCCGCACACATGCTGGGGCAGCATTTCACCGGCACAATGGTATCCGCAGTCCTGGATCGCGCCCTGGATGCGTGTCGGATCGATGCGCCGTTGGTCGTAAGTCACTGTGGCCGACCCGGCCACCGGGTTGACCGAGACGCGTTCAATGCCCGGCATCTGTGCCAGGTGCTTCTCGACGCCGCGCGCGGACAACGGCGACAGCAGGCCTGCGACCTCGAAGGTGTTAGTTGTGCTCATGAGGGAATCCGTTGGTGGAGAATTGAACGCGGCGCGACGAAGTGCAGGGCAACGGCGACGCTCAGCAGCGCCGCGAAGAAGCACCACACCGAAATGAACCAGCGGGCGTAGAAGATATAGGATAGGAAAGACGCGCCCAGCGCGAGCGCGCCGAACACCTTGACCCAGACATGGCTGGACACCAGCAGGCTTACTGTCGTGGCCAGCACGTACAACGTCATCGACGCGGCAATGTAGAAGTGCGGGGACTGGTAGTCCACATGGCCGCCCACCGGGCGCGCCAGGATCGGGTTCACCACCAGGTTGTACAGCAGGTATGCACCCACGGCCAGTCCCACTGCCACAAAGACAAATAGCCCTCGGCGGCGCGGGCCGCCGGGCTCGAGCAGCCATGCCGCCAGGGGTATATACACCGGCCACAGCACGTGGGAGAAAAGCGAATAGGCCTGCGTGGCGGTGAAGTTAAGCCAGGCAGGACCGGCGAAGCTGAGCCAGACGACACCCTCCACGAGTTGCTGGACCGCGAACAGCAGCGGGATTGCTGCATAGGGGCGCTCGGCAGGACGCCGCGTCATGCGCAGCGTCACCGTGCCGATTGCCAGCAGCAGCGTGCCGGAGCCGAAGCTGGCCGTAGCGGAGAAGCACATGGCGTCAGCTCTCCCGGAACCCCGGGGTCCGGCGGCCATACAGATCACGCCGCGTTAGCGGCACTGGCCACTCGCCATGACTGCGCCTAGAGGCGAGGATTTGGTAGATACTGGTGCCGCCGGCCTCAAACTGCAGCGCGCAGGCCGCCATGTACAGGCGCCAGATGCGATAAGCGGCTTCGCCGACCACGGCGGTCGCCGCCTCGCGCCGCGCCTCCAGGCGCTGCACCCAGTGCCGCAAGGTCATCGCGTAGTGCGGGCGCAGTCCCTCGACATCGTGTATCTCGAATCCTGCGCGCTCCATGCCGAGTTGAATATTACTGACACAGTCGAGCTCGCCGTCGGGGAATACATAGCGATTGATGAACTCGGTAGCGACCGTCTTGTTCCAGCCTTCCTCGTCGTGCGTGATGCCGTGGTTCAAGAACAGACCGCCCGGCTTGAGCACCCGTCGCACCGTCGCATAGTAGGCCGGCAGGTTAGCCAGGCCGACGTGCTCGAACATCCCGATGCTGGAAACCTTGTCGTAAACCCCTTGTCCTTCAAGGTCCCGGTAGTCCCGCAGCGCCACCGTGACGCGGTCCTGCAATCCTTCGGTCCGAATACGCTCACGGGCATACTCTAGCTGGCGCGCGCTCAGCGTGATGCCATGAGCGTACACGCCGTGCTCGCGCGCGGCCCAGCATATGAGTGCACCCCAGCCGCAGCCGATGTCCAGCAGCCGTTCACCGGGCTTCAGGCGCAGCTTGCGGCAGACGTGTTCCAGCTTGTTGCGCTGCGCCGTATCCAGTGAATCAGCGGGCTGCTCAAAGTAGGCGCAAGAGTACACCCGCTCCTCGCCCAACCACAACCCATAGAACTCATTGGACACGTCATAGTGGAACGAAATCGCGGCACGGTCGCTGCGACGGGAATGCCGGTGCGAGAAGCGCAGGGCGACCCGCGAGGCGAAGCCGCCGCCCTGCTTGTTTTTGTCTGGGTCCTGAGTCGGCAGCTTCAGCGCGTCCTTTAACAGCGCGATCCGGTCGCGCCACGGCAGCTGGATCGATTCGAAGTGGTTCTTCAGCCCGAGCGCACCATACAAGTCCCCCTCGATGTCGAGCACACCACGGAAGTACGCATCGGCAAGCAGGACGGGACTGCGCCCCACCACCAGACGCCGAGGCAGGCTCGGGTCACGTACCACCAATGTGAAATTGGCTTCCGTATCGTGCCCATGCAGCGTATCGTTCCATAACCGCAGCGCAGGCGGCCTCTCCATCCCAGCGAGCAGTCGGCGCAGGATGCGAAGCGCCGGCTCGGTGTCGATCGAATGCAAGCGGTCGACGGCGGCTCTGTTGCTGTTCATCGAGCTTCCTCCCGTTTGGATTGAGGGACCTCTGTCGTTATCGGAACCGACGAAGGCAGTGAAGGTCCCGCGCGACAGCGGTCCTTTGAGCTTCCCAAGGGTTCTGCCGACCTGTTCATGACCCACTTCTTGGGACCTGCAAGAGTTCACGCACCGCGGATGCGAGGTCGGGGGCGACCGAAATGGCATTGGAAGGATGGACGACCGTGTCGCAGCTCACGACCCGCCCGGCACCGGCCGACTCAAGCTCCCGAGCAGCGCTGCCAGAGAACACCGCATGGATCGCAATGCATATGGGTGCAGCCATCCCCGCACGCCGCAGATGACCGATGGTCTCGATCATCGTGCGGCCGGTTGAAACAATGTCATCGACAAGCACCGGCGTGTAATCGCGCCAGCGGTCAACATCCGGCACCGAGACTTCCACGTCGCGATCTCCCTTGCGGCTCTTGCGCAGCACCACCAATGGCGCCTCGGCCCTCTGTGCGACGTCTGCCACCCACTGCCCGCTCTCTTCGTCGGGGCCCACCAGCACCGGGCGGGTCACATGAGCGCGCAGCCATGCCGCCATGGCCGACGCGGCGTGAACATGGCGTGTGGGGATCGCATAGACCTGCGACAGGTCGGTGATTCGGTGCAAGTGGGGATCCACTGTCGCCAGCCAATCGAATCCACGCGACAACCAGGTTGCGAAATGCTGCGCGCTGACGGTCTCGCCCGGATGGAAGCGCACGTCTTGCCGCATGTACGCCAGATACGGGGCAACCAGTCCGACGTCGGCCGCGCCGTTCTCGCGGGCAGCCGCGGCCAGCAAGAGCAGCGGGATCAGTTTGTCATCTGGCCGGTCAAGCGTGCAGACGATGACGACCGGCCGCCCCTGCACCGCGGATTCGACCCGCACATAGGACTCTCCATCCGGAAACCGTCGCACCGTCGCCATGCCGAGCTCCGCCCCTAGCGCCAAGGCAAGTTGCCCGGCCATCGCTTCGTTGCCCGGCATGGCCAAGACCAGCGGCGTCATCTCGGCTCTCCCACGTCGATCAGCGGGTGAGCCGCCAGGTATTCGAGCGCGTAGGCCAACTCGCCGGGCGCTTCGGCATGCAGGGTGAATAGCGGCATGCCAGCCTCGACCCGGTCCCCAAGCCTGACGTGCAACTCGAGCCCGGCAGCGGGCGCCCTCGGCGCACCCGCCAGCTTGGCCACGCGGGCCAGCCGGCGGCTGTCGATCGCATGCACCAGCCCGTCGCGTTGGGCCAACACCGGCTCGCGCAGCCGCGACAGCGTGGGCTCGCGCAAGCCCCCTTGCGCTTCGCAAATCGCCTGGAACTTCGCCCACGCGGCGCCGCTTGCGAGCAAGCGCCGTGCGATCGCCTCGCCATTACCCGGCTCGCTGTGGCCGCAGAACTCCAGCAGGTGACCGGCCAGCGCGACGGCACGCACGCCCAAGTCCACCGGCGCATGCGCGGCACCCTGGAGTACTGCCAGCACATCGAGCGCCTCTAACGAAGGACCAATGCCCCGGCCCACCGGTTGCGTGCCCACCGTACGGACCACCTGCAAGTTCAAGCCGCAGGCCTGTGCCACCTGCTCCAGCAGTTCCTTCAGGCGCTGATAGTCTTCGCCACTGCGCACCTTGGCTGTTGGCCCGACCGGCACGTCTATCACAGAATGTGTGGCGCCGGCCGCGACCTTCTTCGACAGCACGGACGCCACGAGCTGCGCATCGCTGTCCAGGTCGAGTGGCCGCTCGACGCGGATCAACATGTCGTCAGCCGGGCTGAGCGCCAATGCGCCCCCCCAGACAAGGCAGCCGCCCTCCCGCTGGACGACACGCCGCATCTGCTCGATGCCCAGCGCGACCGGCGTCATCGTTTCCATGACGTCGGCGGTGCCGGCCGGTGAGGTAATCGCCCGCGACGACGTCTTGGGCATGGTGAGCCCAGCAGCGGCAATGATCGAAACGACGATCGGGGTCGTGCGGTTGCCCGGTAGCCCTCCCACACAGTGCTTGTCGGCGATCGGCGAGTGGCCCCAGTCGAGGCGCTCTCCGGCGGCTACCATCGCCCGCGTCAGGTCGATCGTCTCCTGCCGATCCATCCGCCCGCCAGCGCAGGCGCTGAGAAAGGCCGCGATGTGTGTCCCGGGGTAGCGGCCGGCTGCGACGTCGTGGATTATCGAGTCAAGCGCCGGCGCATCGAGCCGGTGACCATAAATTTTGGCGCGTACCTGGCTCATTGAGTCCAAAGCCGGGGCATGTGAGACGGTGATGCGATCGCCCATCGCTGGTCCCAGCGCGCGCCACGCGCCGTTCGACAGACCAGCTTCGCCCAACTCCAGCAACGGCGGATCGACGACGTTCAGTGTCGCGATGATCGAGCGTTCGTTCAAGTGAAGCAATACACGTGCTTGCGCCGCAAAGCCCTCCGAGCGGCAAACATGGCAATCACGGTGCATGTAGACGACATATTCCTGTTGCGTCTCGACGCCCATGCGACGCACGGCAAGGCTTGCCTTGTGGAGCGCGCCCGTCATACCGTCAACTCTACACTTTGCCCCAGCAGCGGAACCCGGGCCGTCCAGCCGAGTTCCTGCTCAATGCGCTGGCGTATCGCGTCGGCTGGCCCCGGCTCGCCATGGGTCACGAACACCGAACGCGGCGCCGCAGGGGCGCTGCGCAGCCACTCGATCAGTTGGCGTGCATCGGCATGTGCCGACATGCCCTGCAAGGAAATAACTTCGGCACGCACGGCGATGTCCGCACCGTGGATGCGCAGGCTGCGCTCGCCGGCCTGCAGCCGCGCGCCGCGCGTCCCTCCAGCCTGATAACCGGCCAGTATGATGGTGTTGCGCCGGTCCGGCGCCAGATTCTTCAGATGGTGCAATACCCGCCCACCGGTGGCCATGCCGCTGGCGGAGACAATCACCGCCGGAAAGGTCAGTCCGGCCAGCGCCCGCGACTCCTCTGCGGTGCGCACCATGCGTGCAGCCTTGTACATACCGAGGCAGTCCTCGACCGACAGCTTATGTTCGGCGTGGTGGCGATGATAGATCTCGGTCGCATCCACCGCCATTGGGCTGTCAAGGAACACGGGCAGGTTGGGAATTGCGCCCTGCTGCTTCAGCTTGTGGATCAGATGCAGCAGCAGCTGTGCACGCCCCACCGCGAATGCTGGAATCACGACCATTCCGCCACGGTGTGCGGTGCGCGCGATCGCCTCGCCGAGCATTGCCTGTGCGTTCGGTGTCGGTTCGTGTAGCCGGTCCCCATAGGTCGATTCGACGATGATGTAATCCGCTTTGCGGACCGACACGGGCGCACGCATCAGCGGGTCGTCGGGACGTCCAACGTCCCCGGAGAACAGCACCGTCGTTTGCCCGGCTGTCAGCTCGACCGAGGCCGCACCGAGAATGTGCCCCGCCGGCCGCAGGTTCACCGTGACGCCGGGTAGGACTTCCATAGGTTTGTCGAAGGGCAATCGCTGGAATTGCTCCAGTGCGCGACGGGCGTCATCCTCCGTGTACAAGGGCAAGGCCGGAACGTGCTTGGATGTGTGATGGCGGTTCGCATAGGCAGCATCTTCTTCCTGGATCCTGCCGCTGTCGGGCAGCAGAAGGCCGCACAGTTCGATCGCCGACGGAGTGGCCAGAATCGGGCCTTGGAAGCCTTGTTTCACCAATAGCGGTAGCGCACCGGCGTGGTCGAGGTGCGAGTGCGTCAGCACCACTGCATCGATGTTCGTAGCTGTGAATGGCAAAGGCTCCCAGTTCATCAGCCGCAGCTGCTTGTAGCCCTGGAACAGCCCGCAATCAATCAGCAGTCGCCTCCCCTGATGCTCGACCAGGTACTTCGAACCGGTCACCGTGCCGGCCGCACCGTGAAAACTGAGTTTCATCGGTCACTCCCTCTCAAGCATGATGGTGGCCGGCCTGTTTGTTGTCAAAGCGCGGGATGAACCTGGGCGTGCGCGATGCATAGCCCACCCATTCTTCCCCGAACTCGCGCTCGGCCCACTTCTCTTCGGTGATGGCCAGACGCATGTACATGACCACCAGCACCGGAAACATCAGCAGCGTCAGGATCGTCGGCCACTGCACCAGAAAACCGAACATGATCAGCACGAAGCCCACGTACTGCGGATGTCGAATGCGGGCATAGGCACCAGTCGTTGCTAGCGTGTGGTGCTGCTGGCTGTCATACAGCACCCGCCAGGCAGAAGACAACATCCAGAAGCCACCCCCGATGAAGACTGCGCTTAGCAGATGGAACGGGCCGAAGTGCGGGTTGGCTCGCCAGCCGAACATCACCTCCAGCAGATGGCCGGCGTCATGCGACAGGAAGTTCACGCCAGGGAACTTCGAACTCAGCCAACCTGACAGCAGATAGATCGTCAGCGGGAAACCATACATTTCGGTGAAGAGCGCCACCAGGAAGGCCGAGAATGCGCCGAACGAGCGCCAGTCACGCGAGCTTCGCGGCTTGGCAAAGCTGAACGCGAAGATGATGAAAACGAGGGAGTTGATGATCACCAGCGACCACAGGCCGTAGGCGGGGGGTGTCGATTGGTCCATGAGGCTCTCCTCCGAGAGGGTCTTAGTGGTGGTGGTGCTCGGCGCCTTTGGGCGGCTGCTTGCTGGACGCCGGCCCCGAAGGACGGGGCGCGTCGGAATCGGAATCGCGCGGCGGCTCCTGGCCAGCATGGTCGCCATGGCCACCGTGCCCGTGGAACATGTGCAGCAGCGGACAGGCAAGCAGCAGAAGGAACGGCAGCCAGCCGAACAGGTGCGCGCGGTGCTCGGTAAACAAGAAGAACAGGGCGATCAGCCCGAAAGCAGCGAAGATGAAGCCGGAGCCGATGCGCCCGGACTGCCGGCGCCGAGTGGGAGATCGATACAGCGACATGAGGACTCCTTCGTAAGATGCGGTCAGGGTTGGGGACGGCGGTTAGTACGCGGTTTCGCGAAGACGCCCGCAGCCGCCGGTGTGCCTTCAATGAGCCCGCACACCGAATGGCCATCAGGGACGCCGTCCGGCCGGCTGTGCCAGTCCAGCACGGCGGCCTTCATGTGCCGGTATAACGCCTGGGCGCTATCCAGCCGCTCGCGCTGTTGCTCGATCCGCTCCGCGAGCAGCGTCCGTGCGCGCGGGCAGGGCAGGTCTCCCCGCGCGCTCATTGCCACCAGTTCCGACACGTCCCTTAGGCTGAAACCGAGCGACAGCGCGCTGCGCACAAAGCGCACCCGCGCCACGCTGCGTTCGGAGAAAGTGCGGTACCCGCCTTGCGTGCGGCCTTCGGGTGCCAGCAGACCGATGCGCAGGTAGTGCCGCACCGTGTCGGCGGTGACGCCGGCAGCGCGCGCACAGTCGATCAGTTGCATGGGGTTGTTCCTCCGCGGTGGCTGGTCTGTTGCGGTTGCATCTGCTTCGGATCGTGAACCCGTGTGTTGCACATGGGTCAACCTCTCTTTCAGGTTCGAGTCCATGCGCCCGCGCTGAGCCTGAACATGCCGCTCGGTAGCCGCAGGAGATGCGCTTCTCACACTTGGGTATGCGACGAACCTTGTGGCGATCCGCCCCCAGCACCTAGGTGCTGGATCCCATGTTTGTAGCCTAGTGGTGTGCGTCAAACGGATTGCATCTTATTCAGCTTTGCCCGGGCACGCGTGACTTTCGCCAAGATGTCAGAAGCTTTGGCGGTCCAGATGAACGGTTTCGGATCACGATTGTGCCTCTCCATGTATTGCTCGATGGTGCTGACCAATTCGGGTACCGAGTGAAAAGCCGAGCGCCGCAATTGGTTCTCCGAGAGGTCACGAAAGAAGCGTTCGACCATGTTCAGCCAGGAGGCGCTGGTGGGGGTGAAATGCATGTGAAATCGTGGGTGTTTGGCGAGCCACGCTTGCACATTGGGGTGCTTGTGGGTTGCATAGTTGTCAGCGATCAAATGGAGCTCGCGGTCCTTGGGCGTACTTCGATCAATCTGCCGCAAGAAGCGCAGCCACTCTTGGTGTCGATGCTTTGTCATGCACTGACCAATGACACTTCCATCGAGGGTGTTCATCGCCGCGAACAAGGTCGTCACGCCATGACGCTTGTAGTCGTGAGTCATCGTTTGACAGCGACCTGGCTTCAACGGCAGGCCTGGCTGGGTCCGGTCAAGCGCCTGAATCTGGCACTTCTCGTCGCAAGAGAAGACCAATGCGTGTTCGGGTGGATTGAGATACAGCCCGACGATGTCTTCCAGCTTCTCGGTAAAGTGTTTATCGTTCGACACCTTGAAGCTCACCACCCGATGCGGCTTGAGTCCATGCGCCTGCCAGATGCGCCGCACGCTCGCCGCACTGACGCCGGCCTTCGCTGCCATACTTCGCGTACTCCAATGCGTCGCGTTATCCGGACGCTGTTGGGTTGTCAGTGCCACGATGGCCTTGACCTTGCGCGCGGAAATCTTCAGCTTTCGTCCCGGCCGCGCCTCATCTTGCTCGATCCCCGCGAGTCCGTTGGCTATAAATCGCGCTCGCCAGCGTGCTACTGTGCCGCGCCAGACACCGAGCTCTGCGCCGATCTCTTTATCCATTTTGCCCTGCGCTGCGAGCAAGATCATCTTGGCACGCTCCGCAAGCCTCACCGCGATCGTCCGGCTCGTAGCCCACGTTTCTAGCTGTTTGCGCTGTGCTTCACTTACCTCAACCTGTGCCGCGATTCTCATGAGTTCGCCCTCCATATAAAGCAGACTCACTGATCGCCATTAAGTTGCATTATTTATGACGCAGATCACTAGGAGCTGGCGGGTGGCGCGGCTTGAGATGGATCAAACGGCGCCGTCACAGCAGCCTGGCAGGTGCTGCCATACAGTTGCCGGAAGGCAAGCTCCGCGCCCTCGTCGCGCAGCGTCCGCCAAGCGGCGATCGACTGTTCAACCCAGGCGCTGGCGGCGCGCTCGGCGCGGTACCAGGGATTGCGTTCCCGCTCGGCGTCGTCGAGCTTCGCCCATTCCAACGCACCGGCGGCAAAAGGCAGTTCCGCGCCGCCCAGTGGCAACGAAGTGGCCCAGACCTGACGGCTAACGCGCATTGGATGCCAGCGGGCCAGCCAGTCGGCCATCAGCTTCGAGCTCAGCAGGCGAATCCAGGGCGAAACCAGCTTCGCATAGGCATCGTCCAATTCTGCCGACAACCGCTGTACACGGTCGAAGCCGGGTGGCTGCGGCTCGAACTGCAGGTCCTCCAGTCTGCGTGAAACGAAGCTTGCGGCGGCCACCCCTTGCGAATCCGTGGCTGTGGCCAGTTGCATTTCGTATAGACCGGGCGGCAGCTGCGAGATCTTTTCGGCGTAGTGCAGGATCGCACGGTGCTCGCGGCGGGCGATATCGGCCGAGACGAAGATCCCAAGATGCCCCACCTTGGGATGCAACAGATAAACCACGCGCTGCTGCGCTGCCACCAGTTCCGCCGTGGACCGGTACACGCTGCGCAACCAGGCCAGCGCCTGGTGCGGCGGCGTGATGTTGTCGCCGTACGAGCTGAAGATCAGCAGCGGCGTGTGGATGCGTGTGAGATCGGCCCGGCAACCGCAATCGACCACCACCTCGCCCTGCTCCACCTTGTTACCGATGAACAGTTCGCTGACGATCGCAAGGATCTCCTCGCGGCCAAGGAAGTAGAAGCCGTTCCACCAGCGCTCGAACTCCAGGAAACGGTCGCGCTCGCGTTCCGGATGCGCCCACAGTGTCTCGTACTTCTTCCACACGCCCTCGGGCCGCAGCGCCTCGAAGTTCTGCACCAGCCAGGCGCCATCGAAGGTGCCAGCGCCGAGGTCGGCGAGCAGGTGTGCCGGCCACACGCCGCCGGTGAACCCTGCAAGCAGCCGCATTGGATTTACGCCCGGCTCACCGGCCCAGTATGACAACGGCGAGCCGTTTAGCACCGCCAGGCCCGCCTGGCGCTCGCAATGCGACAGCGCCAGCGCAACCGCCCATCCGCCCTGGCAGTTGCCGTAGACGATCGGCGGCTTGCCGCGGTGGCGAGCAGCAACCGTATCGAGGAAGCGCGCCAGCGTCTCCACCACGGCACCCATCGTCTGGCCCTCGACCGGCTGCGGGTCGAACACGACGAAGTAAACCGGGTGGCCTTCGCGCAATGCCATGCCCACTTCGGAGTCGCGGTGGAAGCCGCCAATGCCTGGGCCGTGACCAGCGCGCGGATCGACAACAATCACCGGCGCCGCGGCGCCCCGCACGTATTGCTCGAGCGCGTCGGTGCCACAGCGGGTGACCCGCAGCAGCCGGTAGTTGGTCGGCGGCTGCAGGGTGTGGCCATCAAGCACCTCCTCGGCTTCAAAGTGCAACAGTGGCGGCATGCCGGCCGCCTCGTGGGCCTTCATATTCTCTGCGCGCTGCTGAAGTATCTGGGCGGTCGCCACGCTGCGCCAAGCCAAGTCACCCAGGTATTGCGCCAGCGCCGCCGGGTTGGCGGTCATTGCCGGGCCGGTCGCTTCCGCCGTCGCTCCGTTCGCTGCCATTGCCACTGTTGATCGCGTTGCGTCAGTGGCAGCAGCCCCCGCACTTGTGCGCGCCGCCAGCGGAGCCGCAGCCACCGCCGTGGCGGGCGTGGGCCTTCGCTGCGTCGGCGCTGCCACCAAGCGGTGCCGCTTCGTAGCCGGCAGCCTCCAGCGCGGCCAGCATCGCGGGCGTGGCCTGGGCATCGCCGCTGACGCGCGCGGTGCCGCGCGCGAGGTCAACCTCGACCGCCCCGACACCCGGCACGCGCTGCAATGCGCGGGTGACAGACGTGACACATGAGCCGCAGGTCATCCCGTTGATCTTCAGTTCGATGGTGTCCATGGAAGAATCCTCTCAGAAAGTGAATGTTTGTAGACCTTATTGCAACCCTGCTCAATGCAGCACCGTTCGCCGGCCGGCGCACGTCGGAGGCAGAAAACATGGCTTCGATCTGCCGTAACACGATCAGCTTAGGCGTGGACGATTAGGCGCCCGTTGACCCAAATCAAGTTGGAACCGTCCGCCGCATCAGGCTATTAACGTCATCAGGCCTGCCAGCGCGGCCGCTGGGTCGGCGATTCCATGGTAAATGCCGGGGATTTCATTATTCAGGTCCAGCAATCCATAGACGGCGTGCATCGCACCGCGTACCGAATATTCGACAGTGAACACCACGTCCTCCGGGATCTCCACGTACTGACCGAGCAGCGCGAAGTTCTTGGCGCCGGGCGGGATCACCGTCGGCCGGTCAGAGGGCTCGCGGCGCTCGAACTCGCTGGTGATATACGGCATCATCACCGGAATCACGGTGGTTGTGCTCCGCACTTCGTCGAGGATGTCCTCGCAGCGCAAGTGGTGCATCAACTCGGTCAGGATCTCCTGACCGGTAGCCTGTGCCATCGTCTTGTCGATGTAGTCGCCCTTATTGTCCACGAAGAGCCCGTAGCCCCAGAGCGTGTACACCTCCTTCGGCTGCCCGGCGAAGTGGGGCGGGTGCGGAACGACGATCGACAACAGCCAGCTTGAGTCCTTGAACGTCATCAGGCCGCCGGTGCCAGGCGCATTGCCAGTGAAGGCCTCAATGCGCTGCGTCAGCGTGGGGCTGCGCATTGTCAGTGTGAATGACTCCCACTTGCTCTCGTCGACGTTGCCGCAAAACGCGTTCGGGCGACCCAGTCCGGGCACCTTGCGGGCCATGGCTTCCCACAGCGTCCAAGCTCCGTCGCGCTTGTCGCGCACCAGTTCCGGCGCATGGTGGTCGTCCCCATAAGTCGCGTCGGCGGTCATCGAGCCAATGGTGATGAGCGCCAGGTCCTCGGGCCGCACGCGATAGGCCGCTGGTATTCCGTCTCGCACGAAGCGGAGTAGTTCGACACGCCGGCCCTCTTCGGACTCGACAAAATCGATGTCGACCACCTTGGTGCCGTACTCGAACACCACGCCCTGCCGCTTCAGCCAATGTTCCATCGGTCGCACGATCACATCGTACTGGTTCAGCGGCGTGCGCCGAACGCCGGCGAGCGTGTGTATGCGCGGGAACTCCTGCAGGAAACGCAGCATGTAGCGCTTGAGTTCGATTGCACTGTGCCAGATCTGGAACGCAAACGTGGTGCGCCACATTGCCCAGAAATTAGTCTCGAAGAAGTGCTGTGAGAAGACGTCTTCAATGCGAAGGGTGTGCAGCAGGAATTCGGGCGTCGCCAGCAGCCGCATGATCTCCAGCCGGTCCTGCAGGTTAAAGCCCAGGTCGCTGGCATCAAGGATGCGGCGCTGCCTGTCGATCAGCCGGGCGCGCGAATGCGAACGCCACTCGGCGTTGAAGGCCCACGCCTGCTGCTTGACGCTGGTCGTCGGATCATCCACGGAGGGAATGCTGTCCAGGACGTTCCACAGGCAGACGTACGTCTCTTCAGTGAACATGCGTCCGCCTCGGGTTACGTAGCCCTTGCGCGGATCACCGGAGCCATCGAGCGCGCCACCGGCCACCTGCAGTTCCTCCAAAATGTGAATGTTTGAGCCTTTGAAGCCACCGTCGCGGATCAGCAGTACAGCCGCCGACAGCGACGCGATGCCGCCGCCAATCAGGTAGCCAATGCGATGTTCATTATTTGTTGCTTGCGTCATGACATCCTCTGATCCAAACGCCATTCCTGAGTATGCTCAAGCGCTCGATTGGGTAGCCGGCCAATCGCGCTCGCTGGCTGGCCGTACGAGTCAAATGCGGAAACATTGCAAATGTCGGTACATGAATGAGCCTTTGCAGTATTAATCTATGACGGCGATTGCCGCGCACAGATAACACTCTAGGCAGGTTCGCGCCCACGACCTTGCGCAAGCTCAAGTCCGAGGCGGCTGGCTGTAATGCAGCTGACTGCCACCGCTCACGATCGTCGCAACGATTGCAACGGCAGAGGCGTAGCCATGGCATCATGGGAGACGACGGACAGACCCCGGGCCGTCGGGCTACGGGGTAAGCGGGCGAGTGGGAGGTCGCCGCCGCGGCACTTCAGCCGGACACGCAACTGCAGCGCGTCGTGGTCACTTTGTTGTCGGGAAATGCAACAAGGCCGGTGAGAAAAACAACCTCATCAGCAAAATGCCGCGCTGACCATGGACCTTCTAGCTCTAGCACACGCGCTAGCGCGGCACTGAAGGCATCTTCCGAGCGGCGCCAGGCATTGGCCGCCGAGACATCATGCCGGTCCGCGCTGGAACCTCATCTGCCATTTCGGCGACTGGCGCATGCCATGATTGGAATCGCCCTACTCTAGTAACGTGCAACTAGGACTAGCGCATCTGGTGGGCACTTTCCAACCACGCGGCGCCCCACGGCGTAGCCATCTCGCGGACGTATGGACTCAACCGTTGGTTGTACGGTTTCTCATTAAATTCCGAGACTGCACGGCGCGCTATAAAGACGCGGCATGTGGATAGGGATAGGGGAAGTGAATATCCTCGACGTGATACGGCCAACAAGAAGACTTCATGAAACTCTGGAAAACGGCGTAACCCCCCGGCAGTGCTGACGCCATCCCGGCAAATGTCGGCTCTCCAGGCACCCGCCAGTGCTCGACCACCCGCGCCCACGCGCCCGAGCAGACAATTGAAGAGGCTAGTGGTCGTAGCTCTTGTCTGGTAGTGCTCACGGCTGGCGGGGTGGCTGCGGCTGCATCCTCATGTATTGGTGTTGCATGATGTTGTTCATCATCATCTGCTGCATGCCCAAGTACTGGTCCATCATGTACTGCCGCTGCTTCATTTGCTCAGGTGTGAGCTTCGAATAGTAGTCGCCCATCTGCCCCCAACCCATCATGCGC
>NZ_JBYTAH010000061.1:0-48855 GCF_058787975.1 Cupriavidus sp. FW305-26 | reverse complement strand
GCTGAACCTGCAGATCCGCGAGCAGGCCGACTCCGGCCGCCCGACCGTGGTGGCCGAGCCCGACAGCCCGGTGGCCGAGATGTACCGCGCCATCGCGCGCAAGGTGGCGATCAAGGTCGCCGACAAGGCGCGCGACATGACCAGCAAGTTTCCGAGTATCGTGGTGCAAAACACCTGAGCGCGCGCCGCGCGCAGCAACCATGGAAAGCCAGCCTGCCCCCGACCTGCCGGCACCCGCTGCCCGCCCCGCCGTCACCATGGCGGTGGTGATGCGCAAGGTCGCGCTGGCCAACCGCTGGCAGCCGTGGAAGTGGGAGCTGGACGCGGTGCTGCCGGACCTTGGCGAGTTCGGCACGCATCCCGTGTGCCTGGAGCACGACGCCCACGGCGCGCACTGGCTCTACCCGGGCTTCGAGGTGACGTTGTTCCGCGACCAGGGCGAAGGCTATTACCTGAACCTGACCTCGACCACGCCGTGCTGGTTCGTGCTGTGGCGCATGCCAGAGGACGACGGCGCTGGCGAAGAGGCCCATCCGGTGCCGATGACCGTGACGCTGTCGTACAACGAGGCCGGCCGCTGGCTCGATGCCGGCGAGACCGTCGAGAACGTGCCGCTGGCGCCCGAGCAGCGCGAGTGGCTGCAGGCCTATGTCGACCAGCACTACCGGCCCGAGCCCAAGCAGCGGCGCCGGCCCGAATCCTTCAAGGCGCCGGAAGACCGCGCCCGCTACTGATCCTGACGACCTGAGCTTGCCCTGCCGATGAGCGATTCGTCCTTCCTGTCGCGCTGGTCGCGCCGCAAGGCCGCGGTGCGGGAGGGCGTGCCCGTGCCGGCAGAACCGGCACCACCGGCGCATGCCGAAGCCGTCCCCGCGGCCACCGGGGCCGCGCCCGAAGCGCCGCAAGTACCGGCCCCGACGCTGGAGGACGTGGCCGCGCTGCGCCCCGGCGACGAGATCGCCCGGTTCGTGGCCCGCGGCGTGGATGAGTCAGTCAAGCGCGCGGCGCTGAAGACGCTGTTCGCCGATCCGCACTTCAAGGTCATGGACGGGCTCGACATCTATATCGACGACTACAGCAAGCCCGACCCGATCCCGCCGGAGATCCTGCGCCAGCTGCGCCAGTCCGAGACACTGGGCCTGTTCGAGCCGACCGACGAGGAACGCGCGGCGGCACAGGCCGCGGCCGCCGCCGCGGGGCCTGTGGATGTACCGCCGGCGGCGCCCGCCGAGTTCGCCGAATCCGGCGAGACCGCCGACACTACGGACATACCCGCACCAGTCGAAACGCCGCAGCAAACTGTAAGTCAAAGCGCAGAACAGGGCCCGCAAGACCCGGATAAATGCGCGTAGCCTCACAGGTGCAGCGCAGCCTACAATAGGCATCCCCACAATCCGCCGGCCCGCAGACCCCTCGCCAAGAAGGACGTCCGGACCGGTCAGCCGCATTCGCCATGCCGACGCTGATCTGCAACTGCAACGACACCATGCCGCTTGACGGGGCGGCATTGTCCGAAGCAACCAAGGACGCCAACCAGGGCCCCTTGAAGGTCCATCGCCTGCTGTGCCGGCGCGAGATCGGCGACTTCACCGCCGCGCTCGACGGCACCGACGACGTCATCGTCGCCTGCACCCAGGAACGCCAGCTATTTACCGAAGTCGCGGCGCAGGCCGCGCAGGGCAGCGATGGCCGCCCGGTGGTGACTGCGCCGGTGCGCTTCGTCAATATCCGCGAGACCGGCGGCTGGTCACAGGGCGCCCGGCGCGACCCCAAGACCGCCAATGCCAAGATCGCCGCGCTGCTGGCCGTGGCAGCGCTGCCCGAACCTGACCCGGTGCCGGTGGTGGATTACCGTTCCGACGGCGCGGTGCTGGTGCTGGGCCCGGCCCAGCGGGCGCTGCCGTGGGCCGAGCGGCTGGCCGCGATGCAGCTGGAGGTCACGGTGCTGCTGACCGGCAGCGACATGCGTGAAGGCGCCGCGGCGCAGCCTGCGGCGCGCGCCTATCCGGTCCACAGCGGCCGGCTGGCCTCGCTGACAGGCTGGCTGGGCGCGTTCGAGGCCAGCTGGGAGACCGGCGCCGGCCGCAGCAACCCGATCGACCTGGACCTGTGCACCCGCTGCAACGCCTGCATCGACGCCTGTCCCGAGGACGCGATCGACTTCAGCTACCAGATCGACCTGTCGCGCTGCCGCTCGCACCGTGCTTGCGTGCGCGCCTGCGGCGCCGCCGCGGCGATCGACTTCGACCGCCCGCAGGGCACTGTGCAGGGACGCTTCGACCTGGTCTTCGACCTGTGCGACACGCCTGCCTTCACCATGCACCAGCCGCCGCAGGGCTATCTGCACGCCGGCGCCGATGCCGCGCGCCAGCAGGCCCAGGCGCTGATGCTGGCGGGGCTGGTGGGCGAGTTCGAGAAGCCCAGGTTCTTCCGCTACAAGGACAACCTGTGCGCGCATGGCCGCAACCAGACCACCGGCTGCACCGCCTGCATCGACATCTGCTCGACCGAGGCCATCGGCTCGCGCTGGCATGACGGCAAGGGGCGCATCGAGGTCACGCCCAACCTGTGCATGGGCTGCGGCGCGTGCACCACCGTGTGCCCGAGCGGGGCCATCAGCTATGGCTACCCGGGGCCGGAAGTGACCGGCGCGCGCCTGCGCACGCTGCTGTCAGCGTACCGCCAGGCCGGCGCGCGCGATCCGGTGGTGCTGCTGCATGGCGAGGAATACGGCACGCCCGCGCTGCTGGCACTGGGCCGTTCCGCCCGCGGCGGCAAGGCCAGGGGAGTGCCCGCCAATGTGATGCCGTTGTCGCTGTTCCACCCGGCCTCGGCCGGGCTGGAGCTATGGCTCGCCGCGCTGTGCTGGGGCGCCAGCCGCGTAGCGGTGCTGCTGACCGGCGACGAGGCACCGCAGTACCGCACCGCGCTGCTGGAGCAGATCGCGGTCGGGCGCGCTCTGCTGGCCGGCCTGGGCTATGACGGCGAGGTACTGTCGCTGGTCGAGGCCGCCGATACGCCGGCGCTGGATGCCGGCCTGGCGGCGCTGCGCCCGGGCCGCAACGCAGTGCCGCCGGCGCCGTTCGGCCCCGTCGCGGCCAAGCGCGAGATGCTGGACTTTGTGCTGGATCACCTGGCGCGGCACGCGCCGGTGCCCGCGCCAAGCGTGCCGCTGCCGGCCGGCGCGCCGATCGGCGCGATCGCGGTGGATACGGGCAAGTGCACCATGTGCATGGCCTGCGTCGGCGCGTGCCCGTCGCAGGCGCTGCGCGACAATCCCGAGCGCCCGGTGCTCAGCTTTATCGAGCGCAACTGCGTGCAGTGCGGGCTGTGCGAGAAGACCTGCCCGGAAGACGCCATCAGCCTGGTGCCGCGCCTGCTGGCCGGCGACGCAGCGCGCCGCCCGGTGACCCTGAACGAGACCCAGCCGTTCCATTGCATCCGCTGCGCCAAGCCGTTCGGCACGGCGCAGATGGTGGAGTCGATGCTGGTGCGCCTGGCCGGCCATCCGGCCTTTGCCGGCGCCGCGGCCGAGCGCCTGAAGATGTGCCCTGACTGCCGCGTCATCGACATGATAGAGCGCGATACGGGAACCGCCACCGGCGCCACGCTGCGCTGACAGCGGCCAGGCCACCCAGGACAAATCATCACGACATGACAGATTTCCAGCCGATCCAGCTCACCGCCGCGCCGCCCGCCGACGATGCCGAAGACACCGCCCGCGCCGACCTCTACGGTCTGCTTGCCACGCTGTTCTACCACGCGCCCGACGCCGCGCTGCTGCACCACATCGCCGCCAACCGCGCCGTGGGCGAGGACGCGAACACCGTGCTGGGCAAGGCGTGGAACGCATTGTGCGATGCAGCATCGGAGACCACGGCGGCCGAGGCCGAGGACGAGTACCGGCAGCTGTTCGTGGGCGTGGGCCGCCAGGATGTGTTCCTGTACGGCTCCTTCTACATGACCGGTTTCCTGAACGAGCGCCCGCTGGTGGCGCTGCGCGAAGACCTGGCCCGCTACGGCCTGGAGCGCCATGAAGATGTCAGCGAAACCGAGGACCATATCGCCACGCTGTGCGAGGTGATGCGCTTCCTGGTGGCGGGCGACGACCTGGCGGTGTCCAACCTGGGCGAGCAGCAGCGTTTCTATGCGCAGCACCTGCAGCCCTGGGTGGAGCGATTGTGCGATGCAGTGACGACGCACCCGCAGGCGCGTTTCTATCGCAGCGTGGCAGGCTTGCTGGGCGCGTTTGCCGGCGTGGAAGCGGTGGCGCTCGAGATGCATTGAGCGGGGGCATTGAATATCGGCGCGCTTCGAGGCTTCTTTAGCGCCGCGGGCCCAAGGCAGCCACTTACTCGAAAATGGGTTGGAAAGTAAGGAAAAACCCGTGCATATCATGGTTTTTCCTGCTAGTTGAATCTAGAATATGCATAACAACGCATAACGGCTAAAACCATCGGGCTTGGACAGCCGAGGAGCCCCCACATGACACAGAAGCAAACCAGGGTCGCGCGCCGCACGTTTCTCGCGGGCGCTGGAGTTGTGGCTGCCGCTACGGGTGCGGCAGCGCTGACCGCGCGCGGTCCGGCCATGCCGGACCAGGCCGCAGCTCTGCCGGAACCCACCGATCCTCCGTCGGCCAGCAAGGGTTACCGGGTCTCTGACCACATCCGCAAGTACTACCGGACCACGCTGGTGTAGCTGCCAGGGCGGTGTGGTCTGCCGCACCGCCTGCAACCGGACGCGACCTGCGTCCGCATCTGAGGTGAGACATGATCTTGACCCGCAAACGCGCGGCGCAGGGCGCATCCGCCCGCCTCGCTGACGGCCTGGCCAACCGGCCTGAACATGCCGGCGCAGCCTCCGGCCGACTCTCGCAGCGGCTCGCGGCCAGCCTGGCCGGCGCGATGCCGACCATGGACCGCCGCAGCTTCCTCAAGCGCTCTGGCATCGGCGTCGGTGCCGGGCTGGCGGCCTCGCAGCTGACGCTGATCCGCAAGGCGGACGCAGCCGACGACAAGAAGGCGGCTGCCGACGGCAAGACCGGCATCGTGGTCAGGCGCACCGTGTGCGGCCACTGCTCGGTCGGCTGCGCGGTCGACGCGGTGGTGCAGAACGGCGTGTGGATCCGCCAGGAGCCGGTGTTCGATTCGCCCATCAACCTGGGCGCGCACTGCGCCAAGGGCGCGGCGCTGCGCGAGCACGGCCACGGCGAATACCGCCTCAAGTACCCGATGAAGCTGGTCAACGGCAAGTACCAGCGCATCAGCTGGGACCAGGCGCTGGACGAGATCACCGCGAAGATGAAGGAGATCCGCCAGCAGACCGGCCCGGACTCGATGTTCTTCGTCGGCTCGTCCAAGCACAGCAACGAGCAGGCCTACCTGCTGCGCAAGTGGGTGTCGTTCTTCGGCACCAACAACACCGACCACCAGGCGCGCATCTGTCACTCCACCACCGTGGCGGGCGTGGCGAATACCTGGGGATACGGGGCGATGACCAACTCGTACAACGATATGCAGAACGCGAAGGCAGCGCTGTATATCGGCTCCAACGCGGCCGAGGCGCACCCGGTATCGATGCTGCACCTGCTGCACGCCAAGGAGAACGGCTGCAAGGTGATCGTGGTCGATCCGCGCTACACGCGCACCGCAGCCAAGGCGCAACACTACGTGCGCATCCGCTCGGGTACCGACATCGCGTTCCTGTTCGGCATGCTGTACCACATCTTCCAGAACGGCTGGGAAGACCAGAAGTACCTGCAGGATCGCGTCTACGGCATGGACAAGGTCAAGGAAGAGGTCATGGCCAAGTGGACGCCCGACAAGGTCGAGGAAGTCTGCGGCGTGCCCGAGGCGCAGGTGAAGATGGTGGCCGAGATCATGGCCAAGAACCGTCCCAGCACGCTGGTGTGGTGCATGGGTCAGACCCAGCACACCATCGGCAACGCGATCGTGCGGGCCTCGTGCCTGGTGCAGCTGGCGCTGGGCAATATCGGCGTGGCGGGAGGCGGCGCCAACATCTTCCGCGGCCATGACAACGTGCAGGGCGCCACGGACGTGGGCCCCAACCCGGACTCGCTGCCGGGCTACTACGGCCTGGCCACCGGCGCGTGGAAGCACTACGCCGCGGTGTGGGGTGTGGACTATGAATGGATCAAGAAGCAGTTCGTCTCGCAGGCGATGATGGAGAAGTCCGGCACCACGGTGTCGCGCTGGATCGATATCGTCACCGAGAAGAACGAGCTGATCGACCAGGACAACAACGTGCGCGGCGTGTTCTTCTGGGGCCATGCCCCGAACTCGCAGACGCGCGGCCTGGAGATGAAGAAGGCGCTGGACAAGCTCGACCTGCTGGTGGTGGTCGACCCCTATCCGTCGGCGACCGCGGCCATGGCCAACATGCCGCCGGCCGAGGGCGACAAGGTCAACCCGAACCGCGCGGTCTACCTGCTGCCGGCATGCACGCAGTTCGAGACCTCGGGCACGTGCACCGCGTCGAACCGCTCGCTGCAATGGCGCGAGAAGGTCATCGAGCCGCTGTTCGAGTCGATGCCCGACCAGACGCTGATGCAGGCGTTCGCCGACAAGCTTGGCTTTGGCAAGGAGCTGTCGAAGAACATGAAGCTGATCGAGGTGAAGCGCGCCGGCCGCACCTGGATGGAGCCGGAGCCAGAATCGATCCTGCGCGAGATCAACGCCAGCAACTGGACCATCGGCTACACCGGCCAGTCGCCGGAGCGGTTGAAGGCGCATATGCGCAATATGCAGATGTTCGACGTCAAGACGCTGCGCTGCAAGGCGGGCAAGGATCCGGTGACCGGCTACGACCTGACCGGCGACTACTTCGGGCTGCCGTGGCCGTGCTACGGCACGCCGGAACTGAAGCACCCGGGCTCGCCCAACCTGTACGACACCAGCAAGCACGTGATGGACGGCGGCGGCAACTTCCGCGCCAATTTCGGCGTGGAGCGCGACGGCGTCAGCCTGCTGGCGGAGGACGGTTCGTATTCGCTGGGCGCTGAGATCACCACCGGCTATCCGGAGTTCGATCATGTGCTGCTGAAGAAGCTGGGGTGGTGGGACGACCTGACCGATGCCGAGAAGGCCAAGGCCGAAGGCAAGAACTGGAAGACCGACCTGTCGGGCGGCATCCAGCGCGTGGTGATGAAGAACCATGGCTGCCACCCGTTCGGCAACGCCAAGGCGCGCGCGGTGGTATGGAACTTCCCCGACGCGATCCCGCAGCATCGCGAGCCGCTGTACTCCACGCGCCCGGACATGGTCGCCAAGTACCCGACCCACGACGACAAGATGGCGTTCTGGCGGCTGCCGACGCTGTACAAGTCGGTGCAGCAGCGCAATATCGAGAACAAGGTCTATGAAAAGTTCCCGATCATCCTGACCTCCGGGCGGCTGGTCGAGTACGAGGGCGGTGGCGAAGAAACCCGCTCCAACCCGTGGCTGGCCGAACTGCAGCAGGAGAACTTCGTCGAGATCAACCCGCGCGCGGCGTCCGACCGCGGTATCCGCAACGGTGACTTTTGCTGGGTGAAGACGCCCACCGGGGCCCGCATCAAGGTGCGCGCGCTGGTGACCGAGCGGGTGGGGCCCGATACCGCGTTTATCCCGTTCCATTTCTCGGGCTGGTGGCAAGGCAAGGACCTGAAGGACTACTACCCCGCGGGCGCGATGCCGGTGGTGCGGGGCGAGGCGGTCAACACGGCCACCACCTACGGCTATGACTCGGTGACGATGATGCAGGAAACCAAGACCACCGTTTGCCAGATCGAGCGGTTTGCCTAAGCGCAGAGGGACACCATGGCACGCATGAAATTTATCTGTGACGCCGAGCGCTGCATCGAGTGCAACAGCTGCGTCACTGCCTGCAAGAACGAGCACGAGGTGCCCTGGGGCGTGAACCGGCGCCGCGTGGTCACCGTCAACGACGGCATGGTCGGCGCCGAGAAATCGATCTCGGTGGCCTGCATGCACTGTTCGGACGCGCCCTGCATGGCGGTCTGCCCGGTCGACTGCTTCTACCGCACCGAGGACGGCGTGGTGCTGCACGACAAGGACGTCTGCATCGGCTGCGGCTACTGCTCCTACGCCTGCCCGTTCGGCGCGCCGCAGTTCCCGTCGACCGGCACCTTCGGCGTGCGCGGCAAGATGGACAAGTGCACCTTCTGCGCTGGCGGCCCGGAAAAGAACGGCTCGGAAGCTGAGTTCGAGAAATACGGCCGCAACCGCCTGGCCGAAGGCAAGCTGCCGCTGTGCGCCGAGATGTGCTCGACCAAGGCGCTGCTGGGCGGCGACGGCGATGTGATCGCCGACATCCTGCGCAACCGCGTGATCAAGCGCGGCACCGGCGGCGACGTGTTCGGCTGGGGCACGGCCTACGGCACCGCCAAGGGCGGCGCGGCCCAGCCGGCCCAACCGGCACAGCCGGCGCCCGCTGCACCGGCCGCACCCGCGGCCCCGGGAGGGCAAGCGTCATGAACCGCGTCCGCGTTGTTGCATTGGTGTCGCTGTGCGGCGTGCTGCTGGCAGCTTGCGGCGAGAAGCCGCAGACCATCAGCCCGTCGCACCGCAAGACTGACGCCCAGGCCTACCAGGGCGCCCCGGATGATCCGTTCGTGGCCAAGGGCTGGAAGCAGGGCGACAAGACCAGCTGGGACAACCAGATTCGCCAGCGCAACCAGTTGCAGAACGAGTACAACCGCACGCAATGAAGGCGCTGCAGCTGGGCTGCCCCGGCAGCCGGGCGCTGGCCCTCGACGATCCGAAGGAGTGCACATGACGCCGTCGCAGAATGCATGCCGCGCAGGCTGGCGGCGCTGGCTCAGCGCCGGCGCGCTGGCGCTGGCGGCCTTTGCCGGCACCGCCGCCGCACAGGCGCCGGCCTCGGCACCGCCGGCACCGGCCGCCGCGCAGGCCAATGCCGACACCAACAACCCGGCCACGCACCCGGTCCAGCCGCTGGCCGGCATCGCATCCGAGAATATCTTCAACATACCGCGCCGCGATATCGCCGCCGAGGCCCAGTCGCAGCAGCAGCGCACCGTCACGCAGCCCGGCAACAATGCGCCGGTCTGGCGCGAGGTCAATTCCGACCAGCGCCACTACAGCAGCCTGCCCGACAAGGAAGCCGGCGTGCTGATCCAGCGCACCGGGCAGCAATGGCGCCTGTTCCGCAACGGCGTCATCACCGTCTGGGGCGGCTGGCTGCTGCTGGTGGTGCCGCTTGCCATCCTGGGCTTCTTCCTCTGGCGCGGCGCCATCCCGCTGCGCACGCCGCGCACCGGCCGCATGATCGAGCGCTTCACGCCGCTTGAGCGCATTGTCCACTGGACCATGGCGATCTCGTTCGTGGTGCTGGCGGTGTCGGGCATCGTGCTGCTGCTGGGCAAGCATTTCCTGCTGCCGCTGATGGGCCACATGCTGTTCGGCTGGCTGACCTACGTGCTGAAGAACCTGCACAACGTGATCGGCCCGATCTTCACGCTGTCGGTGATCGTGGCCTTCGTGGTGTTCGTGCGCGACAACCTGCCCAACCGCGACGACATGCGCTGGGTCACCAGCCTTGGCGGCCTGGCGTCCGGCAAGCATGTGCCGAGCGGGCGCTTCAATGCCGGCGAGAAGATGTGGTTCTGGATCGGCGTGTTCGTGTTCGGGCTGGTGCTGTCGGCATCGGGCTGGGTGCTGGACATGATCGTGCCAGGCATGGACTACTACCGCGCGACCATGCAGATCGCCAACGTGATCCATGGGATCTCGGCCGTGCTGATGATCGCGATGGCGTGCGGCCATATCTACATGGGCACGGTCGGCATGGAAGGCGCCTACCGCGCCATGCGCGACGGCTGGGTGGACGAGGCCTGGGCCAAGGAGCACCACGAGCACTGGTACGACGACATCAAGTCCGGCAAGATCCCGGCCCAGCGTTCGGCCAGCCCGGAAGCCGCCGCGGGGCGCAACACCCGGCATACCCCGGGCGAAGCCTGAGGCCGGCTGCCAACCAGACCATGCGGAACCCACGATGACGATGACACGCACCCTGACGCTGGTTGCCCTGTGCGCGGGCGCCACCCTTGCCACCGGCGCGCTGGCCAAGCTGCCGCCGCCGACCGAGGCCCAGCAGGCCAAGGCCGCTGAGACCAAGGCGCGCGCCGCCTGGGCCGACAAGGTCGCCGCCTACCAGTTGTGCCGCGCGCAGGACAAGACCGCGGCGCGTTACTTCGCCGAGCGCAAGGCCCACGGCCAGGAAACCCGCGCGCCGTCGCAAGCCGCCGCGTGTGCCGATCCGGGCCCGTTTGTGGCGCCGACCGCCGCTGCGCCTGCCGCCCCGGCGCCAGCCGTGGCCAGCACCGCGGCCGACGCCAAACCAGCCGCGGCCGGCGCGGTACAATCCCCTGCAAAGGCGCCGTAACCACAGCCCCATGCACGCCGCGCGCGGCGCGGGGCCCTCACCAGCAGTCCCGAGCCCCTCGTCATGACCCTGCGTCCCGAGCTTACCCAGGCAGCCGTTCCCCTGATCGAAGAGGTTGAAGTCGTCGACGAGCAGGGCCGCGTGCGCGCGGCCTACCTGCCGGGCGAGCGTCCGCTGACGGTCTACCTCGACAAGCGCGAGCTGGTCACGCTGATGACCCTGGGCGGCGCGCCCGAGCACCTGGTGCTCGGCTACCTGCGCAACCAGCGGCTGGTGGAATCGATCGAAGACATCGCCGCGGTGCAGGTCGACTGGGAAACCGAGTCCGCCGCCGTGACCACGCGCAATGGCGTGGACCGCATCGAGGAACGCACCGCGCGCCGCGTGGTGACCACCGGCTGCGGGCAAGGCACCGTGTTCGGCTCGCTGCTCGATGAGGTCGACAACATCCGCCTGCCGGTTGGCGCCACGCTGGACCAGGACACCCTGTACGGCATCATCGACACCATCCGGCTGCAGCAGTCGGTCTACAAGCAGGCTGGCTCGGTGCACGGCTGCGCGCTGTTCCAGGGCACCGAGCTGCTGATGTTCATCGAGGACGTGGGCCGCCACAACGCCGTGGACGCCATCGCCGGGCGCATGTGGCTGGAAGGCATGACGGGCAGCGACAAGATCTTCTACACCACCGGGCGCCTGACTTCCGAGATGGTGATCAAGGGCGCGCAGATGGGCATCCCGTTCCTGCTGTCGCGCTCGGGCGTGACGCAGATGGGCTACCAGATGGCCCGGCGCGTCAACCTGACGCTGTTTGCGCGCTGCACCGGCAAGCACTTCCTGCTCTACACCGGGCGCGAGCGCTTCCGCCACCGGCTGCCTGAAGACGCGGTGGCGTAAGCGGCACTTGGTTGTTTGCGTTTGCATAAAGGGATGGGCGCGATTGGTTGTACAATGCGGCGCACTCCGAGCCAGTGTGTTTACCCTCCCAACCTTATGAGCATCAAATCCGACAAGTGGATCCGCCGCATGGCGGAGCAGCACGGCATGATCGAGCCGTTCGCGCCAGGCCAGGTCCGGGAGCAGGACGGGCGCAAGATCGTTTCGTACGGCACCTCGAGCTACGGCTACGACATCCGCTGCGCCGACGAATTCAAGATCTTCACCAATATCAACAGCACCATCGTCGATCCGAAGAATTTCGACGAGAAGTCGTTCGTGGATTTCAAGGGCGATGTCTGCATCATCCCGCCCAATTCGTTCGCGCTGGCGCGCACGATGGAATACTTCCGGATCCCGCGCAGCGTGCTGACCATCTGCCTGGGCAAGAGCACCTACGCCCGCTGCGGCATCATCGTCAATGTGACGCCGTTCGAGCCGGAGTGGGAAGGCTATGTGACGCTGGAGTTCTCCAACACCACGCCGCTGCCCGCCAAGATCTACGCCGGCGAGGGTTGCGCCCAGGTGCTGTTCTTCGAGAGCGACGAAGTCTGCGAGACCTCGTACCGCGACCGCGGCGGCAAGTACCAGGGCCAGCACGGTGTCACACTGCCGAAGACCTGAGCGCATTACAATGCCGGCGTTTGCCGGAAGGCTGGCCCCGAGAATGGCCGCCACACCTGACGTCAGAGCCACATGTCGCCGCAGCGGGGAACCTCCTGCCGGCCATGTGGCTCAAGTCCTTTATGTCCTGCTTTCCATCAAGGATGCCCGATGAAATTCCGTTTCCCCGTCATCATCATTGACGAAGACTTTCGCTCCGAGAACATCTCCGGCTCGGGCATCCGCGCGCTGGCCGAGGCGATCGAGAAAGAGGGCATGGAGGTCATGGGCCTGACCAGCTACGGCGACCTGACGTCGTTTGCGCAGCAGTCCAGCCGGGCATCGACCTTTATCGTCTCGATCGACGACGACGAGTTCACGCGCGACGGCGATGACCAGCTCGAGGCCGCCGCCATCGAAAAGCTGCGCGCCTTCGTCACCGAAGTGCGCCGCCGCAACTCGGACCTGCCGATCTTCCTGTACGGCGAGACCCGCACCTCGCGCCACATCCCCAACGATATTCTGCGCGAGCTGCACGGCTTCATCCACATGTTCGAGGACACGCCGGAATTCGTGGCACGCCACATCATCCGCGAAGCCAAGGTCTACCTCGACACGCTGGCGCCGCCGTTCTTCAAGGCGCTGATCGACTACGCGCAGGACAGCTCGTACTCGTGGCACTGCCCGGGGCACTCGGGCGGCGTGGCTTTCCTGAAGAGCCCGGTGGGCCAGGTGTTCCACCAGTTCTTCGGCGAGAACATGCTGCGCGCCGACGTCTGCAACGCGGTCGATGAACTGGGCCAGCTGCTGGACCACACCGGCCCGGTGGCCGCGTCGGAGCGCAATGCCGCGCGCATCTTCAACTCCGACCACATGTATTTCGTCACCAACGGCACCTCCACCTCGAACAAGATGGTGTGGCATGCCAACGTGGCGCCGGGCGACATCGTGGTGGTGGACCGCAACTGCCACAAGTCGATCCTGCACGCGATCATGATGACGGGCGCGATCCCGGTCTTCCTGATGCCCACGCGCAACCACTACGGCATCATCGGCCCGATCCCGAAGAGCGAGTTCGATCCGGAGACGATCAGGAAGAAGATCGCCAACCACCCGTTCGCCAGCAAGGCCAAGAACCAGAAGCCGCGCATCCTGACCATCACCCAGGGTACGTACGACGGCGTGCTGTACAACGCCGAGCAGATCAAGGAAATGCTGGCCGCCGAGATCGATACGCTGCACTTCGATGAAGCCTGGCTGCCGCATGCGGCCTTCCACGACTTCTATCGCAATATGCACGCGATCGGCAAGGACCGCCCGCGCAGCAAGGACGCGCTGGTGTTCGCCACCCAGTCGACGCACAAGCTGCTGGCCGGCCTGTCGCAGGCCTCGCAGATCCTGGTGCAGGATTCCGAGACGCGCAAGCTGGACCGCTACCGCTTCAACGAGGCGTACCTGATGCACACCTCGACCAGCCCGCAGTACTCGATCATCGCCTCGTGCGACGTGGCCGCGGCGATGATGGAAGCGCCGGGCGGCACCGCGCTGGTGGAAGAAAGCATCCAGGAGGCGATGGATTTCCGCCGCGCCATGCGCAAGGTCGAGGGCGACTACGACGACGGCAACAACGGCGACTGGTGGTTCAAGGTGTGGGGCCCGGACGCACTGATCGAAGACGGCATCGGCGACCGCGAAGAGTGGATGCTCAAGGCCAATGAGCGCTGGCACGGCTTCGGCGACCTCGCCGACGGCTTCAACCTGCTCGACCCGATCAAGGCCACCATCATCACCCCGGGCCTGGACGTGGACGGCGAGTTCAGCGAACGCGGCATCCCGGCGGCCATCGTCACCAAGTACCTGGCCGAGCACGGCATCATCATCGAGAAGACCGGGCTGTATTCGTTCTTCATCATGTTCACTATCGGCATCACCAAGGGCCGCTGGAACTCGCTGGTGACCGAGCTGCAGCAGTTCAAGGACGACTACGACCAGAACCAGCCGCTGTGGCGCGTGCTGCCGGAATTCGTCGCCAAGCACCCGCAATACGAGCGCATGGGCCTGCGTGACCTGTGCGATGCGATCCACAGCGTGTACAAGGCCAACGACGTGGCCCGTGTGACGACGGAGATGTACCTGTCGGACATGGAGCCGGCGATGAAGCCGTCGGACGCCTGGGCCATGATGGCGCACCGCGAGATCGAGCGCGTGCCGGTCGACGACCTGGAGGGCCGCGTCACCGCCATCCTGCTGACGCCGTACCCGCCGGGCATTCCGCTGCTGATTCCGGGCGAGCGCTTCAACCGCACCATCGTGCAGTACCTGAAGTTCGCGCGCGAGTTCAACAAGCTGTTCCCTGGCTTCGAGACCGACATCCACGGCCTGGTCGAGGACGAGGTCGACGGCAAGACGGCGTACTTTGTCGACTGCGTGAAGCAGGGCGGCTGAGCGCCAGTCCGCGTTCCGCTGACGTGAACAGGGCCCCGCTATGCGGGGTCCTTTCTTTTGGGGTGGGGCTAGGTGAACGGATTCAGCAGCATCGCGCCCGTGCCGCGGAAATCCTCAACATTGCGCGTGACAATGGTCAGGTCGTGGATCAGCGCGGTGGCGGCAATGAACTTGTCCAGCGCGTGCTCAGGCCGCGGCGCGCGCAGCTGGCCCCAGACCTGGGCGACGTCGGCATCGACCGGCAACACCAGCCGGCCAAAATCCTCCAGCACGGTCGCCAGCCATTGCTCCAGCACCTCGGCCTGCGCCGTATCGCCGCGATGGCGGATCAGCGCTACGCCACGCTGGAGCTCGCCCACGGTCAGCGCCGACAGGTAGAGCGCGGCACCTTCCCGCGCCGCCTGCCGGAAGAACGCGCGCACGCCGGGGTTGGCGCGCTCGCGCTTGCGCGTTTCGCTGATGACGTTGGTATCAATCAAATACACGCGGCGCCTCGCCTGGATTCTGGATCCGCTCGAAGTCGGCGTCTTGCCCGACGTCCGGGATGCTGGCCAGCACCTCGGCCAGGCTGCGCCGGCGCGTGCCGCCCAGCGCCTGCGCCAGGATGGCGCGGTGCTCGGCCTCGGCGCTGCGGCCGTTGGCGACGGCCCGCTCGCGCAGGCGCTGGACCAGGGATTCATCGATGCCACGAACGAGTAGTGTTGCCATCTTGAGCTCCTCACCATCGGATGGAGCAAGGATAGCATTGTTATCAATACGGCGGTCACGTATCGACGGCAGGCTGTGCATCGTTGCCGTGTCCGGCCGGTACAAGGGTGTGGTGGGCATGGTGGCTCTCCTGGGGGTCAGTCTGCTGAACACAGGAGCCAGTCTGGGCCCCGCCGGAGCGCCGGTCGATGAGCCGATTCGCAATCGCGCGCCATGCCTTGCGGCGACACCAAAGCGCCACCGCGCCACCACCGCCGGACGGCGCCGGGGTGGACCCGCGCCAATGAAAAAGCCCCGCGTTGCCGCGGGGCTTGCCAGGCTTGCGCGTCCCCGGGGAGCTGGTTCAGCGCTTCTTTTCGAACTCAAACTGCGGCGCGGCCGATTCGCTTTCCGCGGGCGGCTGTGTCGGCAGCTCCAGCGATCCGCCAGCGGCGGGCTGCGACCCCGGTGCCGGTACCGACAGGCTCGGCGCCGGCTTGGGGCTGGTGCCTCCCAGGTCGAGGCTCAGGTCGCGCGTGATGCTGCGATCCTGTGCCTTTTGCGTGCCGGTGCTGACCAGGCCGGGGAAGACGATGATCAGCGCCACCATCACCAGCTGGATGACCACGAACGGCACCGAGCCCCAGTAGATATCCGAGGTCTTCACCTCGCGCGGCGCGACTGAGCGCAGATAGAACAGCGAGAAGCCGAACGGCGGGTGCATGAACGAGGTCTGCATGTTCACGGCCAGCAGCACGCCGAACCAGATCAGGTCGATGCCGAGCTTGTCCGCCACCGGGCCGACCAGCGGCACCAGGATAAAGGCCAGCTCGAAGAAGTCCAGGAAGAACGCCAGCAGGAAGAACAGCACGTTCACCGCGATCAGGAAGCCGGCCTGGCCGCCGGGCAGCGCGGTCAGCAGGTGCTCCACCCAGATATGGCCGTCCACGCCGTAGAACGTCAGCGAGAACACGCGCGCGCCGATCAGGATGAAGATCACGAAGGCCGACAGCTTGAGCGTCCCTTCCATCGCCTGCCGGGTCAGCCCCAGGTCAAGGCGGCGCTTCATCAGCGCCAGCACCAGCGCGCCGAGCGCACCCATGCCGCCGCCTTCGGTCGGCGTGGCCACGCCGACGAAGATCGTGCCGAGCACCAGGAAGATCAGCGCCAGCGGCGGGATCAGCACGAAGGTGACCTTCTCGGCCATGCGCGACAGCAGGTTCAGCTTCAGCGCCTTGTTGATCACCGCCAGCACGAAGGCGAACAGGATGGCCGCGCCGACCGAGATCACCAGCCGCTCATCCAGCGGTGCCTCGGGCTTGTACATCTTGTCCACCGCCACGCCCACCACGATCGACAGCGCGGTCAGCACCAGCACCGAGGTGGCGCCGCTCTTGCCGCTGGGTTCGCGGAAGGTGCGCGCCTCGAGCGGCAGCGCCGGCGCCGCGGCCGGCTTGATCAGCGTGATCAGCAGCACGTAGCCCATGTACAGGCCGGTCAGCACCAGGCCCGGCACGAACGCGCCCTTGTACATGTCGCCGACCGAGCGGCCGAGCTGGTCGGCCAGCACGATCAGCACCAGCGACGGCGGAATGATCTGCGCCAGCGTGCCCGACGCGGCGATCACACCCGACGCCAGCCGCTTGTCGTACTTATACTTCAGCATCAGCGGCAGCGAGATCAGCCCCATCGAGATCACCGAGGCCGCCACCACGCCGGTGGTCGCTGCCAGCAGCGCGCCGACGAAGATCACGGCATAGGCCAGGCCGCCGCGGATCGGGCCGAACAGCTGGCCGATGGTGTCGAGCAGGTCCTCGGCCATGCCTGAGCGTTCCAGGATCAGGCCCATGAAGGTGAAGAACGGGATCGCCAGCAGCGTGTCGTTCTCGATGATGCCGAACAAGCGGCTGGGCAGTGCCTGCAGCAGCGCGGGCTGGAGCAAGCCCAGCTCGATGCCGACGAAGGCGAACAGCAGACCGTTGGCGGCCAGCGCGAAGGCGATCGGAAAACCCGACAGCAGGAATATGACCAGCGTGCCGAACATGATCGGCGCCATGTTTTGGATCAGGAATTGCGTCATCGTAGGCGCCTGTTATTGTTTTGCCGACGGGCCGGGGCGATTGGCGTCCGCTATCGTCGCGGCGATTTCCGCTGCGGGGTCGATCGAATGCTTGCGGAATGCGGAGGCCGGCAGCAGGCCCTTCAGGTAGGCGAAGCGCTTGATCAGTTCGGACAGGCCTTGCAGGATCAGCAGGAAGAAGCCAGCCACGATCAGGAACTTGGCCGGCCAGCGGATCAGGCCGCCGGCATTGCCCGACATTTCATGGCCGACATAGGACAGCCAGAAGTAGGGGATCGACAACCACAGAATGATCAGCGTGATCGGCATCAGGAAGAAAATGATGCCAAAGACGTCGATCCACGCCTGGGCGCGCTCGGACAGGCGGCCGGCAATGACGTCGATGCGGACATGCTCGTCGCGGCGCAGCGTGTAGGGCGCACCGAGCAGGAACACACCGGCGAACATATACCACTGCAGTTCGAGCCAGGCATTGGAGCTGATGCTGAAGGTGTAGCGAATGATGGCGTTGCCCGCGCAGACCAGTACGGCCAGCAGGATCAGCCATTTCGCCCACTGCCCGATGAAATCAGTCACGGCGTCGATAAGCCGCGAGATCCTCATAAGGAAAGACATGTGATCGTCCTAGGGATTTTGGGGATACAGGGGTGGCGCGTTAGTCTACGGTGTCAGCCGCTCCGTATCTTTAGGGTGAATCCCCAGTGCATCACATTTGCACCGATTTCCGCACCAATTAGGTGCGGTTTTCGATGGGATTCGGATATTTCAAGGCCGAATGTTTACCGGCGGAGAATGACCGCTACTTGCCATAAACCATAGCTAATACGTGCGTTTGCACACAGAAAATCAGAACGGGAGCTTGTTGCTCCCGTTCATGGCCGGCGGGTTACCCCTGAAGCGGGGGTCAGCCGTTCAGCGTCTTGCGTGCCTCGGCGATGGCGGCGCGCACCTGCGCCGGCGCCGTGCCGCCGATATGGTCGCGCGCGGCGACCGAGCCTTCCAGCGTCAGCACCGCGTGCACGTCGTCGCCGATCAGCGCGGCCTTGTCGCCCAGGCCCGAGACTTCGCGCAGCTCGGCCACGCTCAGGTCGGCCAGGTCGCACTGGCGGCTGTCGCAGGCGCGCACCGCGTGGGCCACGGCCTCGTGGGCGTCGCGGAAGGGCAGGCCCTTCTTGACCAGGTAGTCGGCCAGGTCGGTGGCGGTGGCGTAGCCCTGCAGCGCGGCGGCGCGCATCGCTTCGGGCTTGACGGTGATGCCCGGCACCATGTCGGCAAAGATGCGCAGCGTGTCCACGACGGTATCGACCGTATCGAACAGCGGCTCCTTGTCTTCCTGGTTGTCCTTGTTGTACGCCAGCGGCTGGCCCTTCATCAGCGTCAGCAGGCCGATCAGGTGGCCGTTGACGCGGCCGGTCTTGCCGCGCGCCAGTTCGGGCACGTCGGGGTTCTTCTTCTGCGGCATGATCGAGCTGCCGGTGCAGAAACGGTCGGCGATGTCGATAAAGCCCACGCGCGGGCTCATCCACAGCACCAGCTCTTCTGAGAAGCGCGACACGTGCGTCATCACCAGCGCGGCGGCGGCGCAGAATTCGATGGCGAAGTCGCGGTCCGACACGGCATCCAGCGAGTTGCGGCACACGCCGTCGAACCCAAGCTGCTGCGCCACGAACTCGCGGTCGATCGGGTAGCTGGTGCCGGCCAGCGCGGCCGCGCCCAGCGGCAGGCGGTTGACGCGCTTGCGGCAGTCGGCCATGCGCTCGGCATCGCGCGTGAACATCTCGTTGTAGGCCAGCAGGTGGTGGCCGAAGGTCACCGGCTGCGCCACCTGCAGGTGGGTGAAGCCGGGCAGGATGGTGTCGGCGTTCTGTTCGGCCAGGTCCAGCAGCGCGGCGCGCAGCGCGCCCAGCAGCACCATGATGTTGTCGATCTCGCTGCGCAGCCACAGGCGGATGTCGGTGGCGACCTGGTCATTGCGCGAGCGGCCGGTATGCAGGCGCTTGCCGGCATCGCCCACCAGCGCGGTCAGGCGCGCCTCGATATTCAGGTGG
This sequence comes from Cupriavidus sp. FW305-26, assembly GCF_058787975.1. Classification (NCBI taxonomy): domain Bacteria; kingdom Pseudomonadati; phylum Pseudomonadota; class Betaproteobacteria; order Burkholderiales; family Burkholderiaceae; genus Cupriavidus; species Cupriavidus sp. FW305-26. Next base: position 29,631 of record NZ_JBYTAH010000061.1, on the reverse strand, counting down.
ACGTCTTCCAGGTCTAGCTTCCATTCGAAGCCGCCGGCCTCGATCTCGGCCTTGATCTGCGCCATGCCGCGCTCGATCTCGGCGCGGTCGGCCTCGGCGATGATGCCCTGCTTTGCCAGCATGGCCGCGTGGGCCAGCGAGCCCTGGATGTCGAACAGGGCCAGGCGCTTGTCGAAGAACACCGAGGCGGTGTAGCGTTTCACCAGGTCGGACATCGGTTCGGAGAAGCGGGCGGACCAGGCTTCGCCTTTCTTGGCAAGTTGGGAGGTGGACATGGACGTCGGCTGCAGTGGCTCGCGCGGGCAGGCGCCGGCGTGCGGACGGCGGCGGGCGCGAGAAATTGGGAAACGGCGATTATATCGCCCGCCGGCCCGCTGGCGGCACTGGGTGGCGCCGGCCGGCCCGGCAGCGCCGATCATCAGAGCCGGCTGTGGATCACAGGCCCCTTGAACACCACCGGGCCGCTTGGCCCATCGGCGTTGGGCGAGCCGCCCGGCGGCTCGATGCTGACCGCCAGCGCGGGCACCGCCGCGGGCAGTTGCGCCAGCGCCAGCCGGGCTTCGGGTGCCCGCCCGATCACGCCGAGCGACTGCGGCTTGCCGCCCGCAGGCAGCGCCCACAACTGCAGTACCTGCTGGTCGCTCAGCGCCAGGTGATCCAGGCGGCGCACGATCAGGCTGCGTGCGCCGGCGTCCCACGACACCAGCATCGCAGGCTGGGCACGGTCGTCGTTCAGCACGGCGAGGACCTCGGCCGGCGCCGCCTGATCCTGCCGGGCCAGCTGGATGCCGATGCCGACGGCAAGCACCGCCACCATGGCCATTGCCGCCGCGGCGCCACGCCAGAACACCGGGGCCGACCACAGGCGCTGCCACCAGCCGTCCGCGGGGCGGGTGTCAGGTGCAGGGCGGTCTGGCTGGCTGGCCGGATCGGCCATTTTCCAGCCGAGGCGATCCTCGATCCCGCACCAGACCTTGTCGACCGGCTCGGCGGCCGCCTGCAACTCGGCCACGCCCGCCAGCCGCGCCTGCCAGCGGTGGATCGCGGCGCGCACCGCGGGCTCTTCGCGCGCGAGTTGTTCCAGGCGTCGGCGTGCGCCGCCGCGCAGCACCCCCAGCGCGTACTGCGCGGCGATGCGGTCGAGCAGGTCGGGATGGCTGGCCAGCTTCATGCCGCGCCCTCCATGCAGCTGCGCAGCCGCTCCAGGCCGCGCCGGATCCAGGACTTGACCGTCCCCAGCGGCGCGCGCAGGCGGGCGGCCAGCTCGGCGTGGCTCAGGTCCTGCAGGTAGGCCAGCATGATGGCCTGGCGCTGCGGCTGCTCCAGGCGCTGCAGGCAGCGGTTGAGCGCGCGTGCCTGCTGGCTGGCATCGGCCAGCTCCGCGGGCCCGGCGGTGTCGTCGGCCAGCCATTCGCCCAGGTCTTCGTCAAGCTCGACCGTCTGCCCGACGCGTGCCGCGCTTGCCCGGCGCAGGCAGTCCAGCGCGCGGTTGCGCACGATCGCGGTCATCCAGGTCATCGGCGCGGCCAGGTGCGGCCGGTAGTCGCCGGCGTGGTGCCAGATGCTGACAAAGCTTTCCTGCACGACATCCTCCGCCCAATCGCGCCTGCCAGTGATACGCAGCGCAAGGCCAAACAGTTTCGTCGCGGTGAGGTCATAGAGGCCGCGCAGCGCCTGCCGCTCGCCGATGGCCACGGCCTGGAGCAGGGCCGCAAGCCGCTCGGCGCCGGGCGGCGCGGCGTAGGTTTCGGCGGAAGGTGACACCGGAGAGGGGGGCACCGGGGCGTCTCGCGAAAGGGTGTTGCCGGATTATAGGCACGACCTTGCATCCGATTGGCCCCGGCGTGCGTATCAGGTGGCAGGCGCACGATGGCGGCCCCGGGCTGCGGGCCGCGGCGCCGTTGATCCCACACTGGAGAACATCATGGAACGCATGCGCACCACTGCGGTCACGACAGATCCGACCGATTCCCTTGACCGCATTGTGACCGCGCCCGATGCGCGCCGCCGCGGGCTGCTCAAGGCGCCGGGGCTGTTCGCGCTGGGCTCGCTCGCCGTCATCAGCCTTGGCGAGTCCATGCCGGCCTGGGCGCAGACCCAGTCGGGCAGCACCAGGGACGACATCAATATCCTGAACACCGCGCTGGGACTGGAATACCAGGCGATCGCGGCCTACCAGGTGGGCGCGGAAAGCGGCCTGCTGCAAAAGCCGGTGCTTGCCACCGCGGTCAAGTTCCAGGACCACCACAAGGCGCACGCGCAGGTGCTGGCCGGGACGGTGTCAAAGCTGGGCGGCACCCCGGTGGTGGCGAAGAAGGCGTCGGAATACACCTTCCCGACTGACAAGCTGAAGACCCAGGCCGATGTGCTGCGCTTTGCCGCGGGGCTGGAGAAGGGCGCCACCGCCGCCTACCTGGGCGTGCTGCCGAACTTCCACAACCGCGAACTGACCCGCGCCGCCGGCAGCATCCTCGGGGACGAGGCGATGCACTGGGCGGTGCTGCTGCACGCGCTGGGTGAGGATCCGGTGCCGGGGGCGTTTGTGGGGTGAGGGGTCAGACTGGCGCCATTTGAAAGAGCTGCCGCCCGATGTGGACGCGCCCCTCTCCCGCACGCGGGAGAGGGGCGCAAACCGGCAGCACTCTGACGCCAATCAGCCCGTATTGCGCAGGCCCGCCGCGACCCCGTTGATGGTCAGGTGGATGCCGCGCCGCACCCGGATGTCGTCGCCATCCTTGCCCGAGCGGTAGCGTTTCAGCAACTCAACCTGCAAGTGGTTGAGCGGGTCGAGGTAGGCAAAGCGGTTCTTGATCGAGCGCGCCAGCAGCGGGTTGTCCGCCAGCCGTTCCTGGTGGCCGGTGACCAGCGTCAGCATCTCGCAGGTCAGGTGCCATTCCTTGCTGATGCGGTTGAACACGGTGCGGCGCAGGGCCGCGTCATCGCACAGCTGGGCGTAGCGCGAGGCCACGGCCAGGTCGGTCTTGGCCAGCACCATGTCCATGTTGGACAGCAGCGTCGAGAAGAACGGCCAGGTCTTGACCATGCGGCGCAGCGTGGTCACGGCCAGCTTGCGCGCCTTGTCGTCCGGCGCGGTGTCCAGCAGCGACTTGACCGCGCTGCCGAAGCCGTACCAGCCCGGCAGCAGCAGCCGGCACTGGCCCCACGAGAAGCCCCACGGGATTGCGCGCAGGTCTTCGATGCGGCGGTTCTTCTTGTCCATCAGCTTGCGCGAGGCCGGGCGCGAACCCAGGTTCAGGTCGGCGATCTCGGTGATCGGCGTGGTGGCGAAGAAGTAGTCCTTGAAGCCCGGGGTCTCGTAGACCAGGTCGCGGTAGGCGGTGAAGGCTCGGTCCGACAGCTGCTGCATCACGGCCTCGAACATGTCGAGGTCCTTGGGTGCGTTCTGCTGCGGCAACAGCGAGGCTTCCAGCGTGGCGGCGACCACCGTTTCCAGGTTGCGCCGGCCGATCTCGGCGTTGGCGAACTTGCTGTTGATGATCTCGCCCTGCTCGGTCAGACGGATCTGGCCGTTCACCGTGCCCGGCGGCTGCGACAGGATGGCCTGGTAGGTCGGGCCGCCGCCGCGGCCGACGGTGCCGCCGCGGCCGTGGAACAGGCGCAGCTTGACCTGGCGCTGCTCGAACAGCTGCACCAGCTCCAGCTCGGCCTTGTACAGCTCCCAGGTGGAAGTCAGGAAGCCGCCGTCCTTGTTCGAGTCCGAGTAGCCAAGCATCACTTCCTGCTCGACGCCATGGTGCGCGATCACCGAGTCGAAGCCCGGCAGGTCCAGCAGCGACTGCATGATGCCGGCGGCGTTGCGCAAGTCCTCGATGGTCTCGAACAGCGGGATCACCATCAGCTCCATGCGCGCCGGGTCGGTCTTGCTGCCCAGCGTGCCCTGCAGCATGCCGGATTCCTTCTGCAGCAGCATCACTTCGACCAGGTCCGACAGCGTCTCGGTGTGCGAGATGATGTAGTTGCGCGCAATGCGCTTGCCATAGCGCGCGCGCAGCTCGCGCGCGGCGGCGAAGATCGCCAGTTCCTTGCGGGTCTGCTCGGAATACTCGTGCCACGGCAGCGTCAGCAGGCGCGGCTGGCGCAGTTCGGCCAGCAGCAGTTCCAGCTTGCGCGCCTCGGGCAGGGCGGCGTAGTCGGGGGCGATGCCGGCGGCGGCGAACAGCTCGGCGATGACCGCCTCGTGCACGTCCGAGACCTGGCGCATGTCGACCGATGCCAGGTGGAAACCGAACACGCCGATGGCGCGCGCCAGCGCTTCGATACGGCCATTGGCCAGCGCCTGGCCATGGTTGGCGCGCAGCGAGTCGACCACCACCTGCACGTCGGCGGCAAAGGCCTCGGCGCTGTCATAGGGCTCGGCCGGCGCCACCGGGCGGCGCGGCACGGCATGGCCGGTCAGCGTCTTGCTGGTTGCGGCCAGGCGCGCGTAGATGCCGATCAGCGCGCGGCGGTAGGGTTCGTCGGCGCGATGCTCGGAGTGGTCGGGCGAGCGCTCGGCCAGCGCCAGCAGTTCCGGGCTGGCGTCGACCATCAGCGTCGACATCGACAGCTCCGCGCCCAGCGCATGGACTTCATCCAGGTACCAGTCGATGATCATCTGCCCCTGCTGGCTGGCGGCATGCTCCAGCGTCTCGGCGGTGACGTTGGGGTTGCCGTCGCGGTCGCCGCCGATCCAGGAGCCCATCTGCAGGAACGGCGCCAGCGGCGCCGGCTGCGCGCCCGGAGTGCCCTTGCGCTTGCGCGTGGTCGGGAACACCGCGGCGATGTCTTCTTCCAGCTCGCTCATCAACTGCGGGATGCCGCGCAGGAAACAGGTGCGGTAGTAGGACAGGGCGTTTTCGATCTCGTCGGCCACCGTCAGGCGCGAATCGCGCAGCATGCGGGTCTGCCACAGCGTGGTGACCTTGGCGCGCAGCTGCGCGGTGTTGTGGTCGCGCTCGCGCGCGGTCATCGGCAGGTCGCGCTCGGCCAGCAGGCGGGCGATCTCGCGCTCGGCGTCGAGAATACTCTTGCGCTGGACTTCGGTCGGGTGCGCGGTCAGCACCGGCACGATCAGGGCCTCGTCCAGGAACTTGCGCAGCTGCTTGCCGGTCACGCCGGCGGCGTCGATCGCCTCCAGCGCGTGGGCCAGGCTGCCCGCCTGCGGCGGCGAGCCGGCCAGCGCGTGCACGCGGCGGCGGCGGTTGTGGTGCTGGTCCTCGGCGATATTGGCCAGGTGCGAGAAATAGCTGAACGCGCGCACGACCTGGTTGGTCTGGTCGCGCGACAGGCGCTTGAGCAGGCGGTCCAGCTCCGCGCCGGCGGCGCGGTCGTTCTCGCGGCGGAAGCGCACCGCGGTCTGGCGGATGGTCTCGACCACCTCGAAGGCGGCGTCGCCTTCCTGTTCACGCAGGCATTCGCCCAGCAGGCGGCCCAGGAAGCGGATGTCCTCGCGCAGCGGCACGTCCTTGTCGGCGGTGCGGCGGGCGGTGGGGGCGATGGTGGTTCCGTTGCTCGACACGATGGAAAGCTTGGGCTTGGGGGAACGTTTGGTCCCGCTGCGGCTGGCGGGGCGTTTCGGTTCGGCGGCGGATGCGCCGTTTGCGTCACCCTGGGCGGCGCCGAGGGCAGGGCTTTGGTCTTTCGCAGCCGGGGCGGTCCGCCGGCCGTTGGGGCGCGCAGCATGCTGCGTCATGCAATCTCCTCGTTCTGCTTCTAGCTTATCTATTGGTGCGGAGGGACTATTGGGTCGCGTGCTACCATTGACGCATGTCGTCTGCCACCCTGTCTTCCTCTACCGCTGTCGTGTCTCGCAATCTTCCGCAAAAGCTCGTCATTGCCTCCCGAGAGAGCCGTCTGGCCCTGTGGCAGGCAGAACATGTGCGTGCTGCATTGCAACAATACTATCCCGCGTGCGACGTGTCCATTCTTGGCATGACCACGCGCGGAGACCAGATTCTAGACCGTACGCTGTCCAAAGTCGGCGGCAAGGGTCTGTTTGTCAAAGAACTGGAGTTCGCGATGGACGAAGGCCGGGCGGACCTGGCGGTGCATTCGCTCAAGGATGTGCCGATGGAGTTGCCCGAAGGCTTCGCCCTGACCGCGGTGATGGAACGCGAGGATCCGCGCGACGCGCTGGTGTCTTCCGCCTACGCCTCGCTGGACGAGATGCCGGCCGGCACCGTGGTCGGCACCTCCAGCCTGCGCCGTGAGGCCGCGCTGCGCAGCCGCTATCCGCAGTTGGTGATCAAGCCGCTGCGCGGCAATCTGGACACGCGGCTGGGCAAGCTGGATCGCGGCGAATACGGCGCCATCATCCTGGCCGCCGCCGGCCTCAAGCGCCTGGGCCTGGGCGAGCGCATCCGCGCGCTGATCCCGATCGAGGTGTCGCTGCCGGCCGCAGGCCAGGGCGCCCTCGGCATCGAGATCCTGGCCAACCGGCCTGAACTTGCGCAATGGCTGGCGCCCCTGAACCACCAGCCGACGGCGCTGGCCGTGAGCGCCGAGCGCGCCGTGTCGCGCATGCTGGGCGGCTCGTGCCAGGTGCCGCTGGCCGCCCATGCGCGCTGGGAAGGCGATCAGCTGAAGCTGGACGCCTTTGTCGCCTTGCCCGATGGCACGCGCGCCATCCGCGCTGCCGCGTCCGGACCGGCAGTTGACCTGGCTGCTGCCGAAGCGCTTGGCCAGGCCTGCGCGCGCGACCTGCTGGCGCAGGGTGCCGAAGCCATCCTCGCGGCACTGGCCGATTCTGGCGATCCCGCCGGCTCCCAAGCTCCTGCCTGAGGCTGCCCCATGCCCAGCCCGACCGTCGTTGTCACACGACCCGCCGGGCAGTCCCGGCAACTGACCGAGGCGCTGCAGGCCGCGGGCCTGGACGTACTCAGCTTTCCCTTGCTGGGCATCGGCCCGGCCGTTGACGACGCGCCGCTGCGCGCGGCGCTGGCGCGGCTGAACACCTTTGCGCTGGTGGTCTTTGTCAGTCCCAATGCCATTGCCTACGCGCTCGACGCACTGGCCGGCGTGCAGGGCGTGGCCCAATGGCCGGTGCAGGTGCCGGTGGCGGTGGTCGGGCCGGCCAGCGTCGCGGCCCTGGCCGAGCGCGGCATCGCGCCGCCCGCGTGCCGGGTGATCGCGCCCGCGGGCGCTGCCGCAAACGGGCAGGGCCCCGATGACGCCGCACCGGAGGCCGAAGCGCTGCGCTTCGACTCCGAGGCCCTGTGGGCCCGGCTCGATCCCGCCGCGCTGGCGGGCAAGCCGGTCCTGATCATCCGCGGCAACGGCGGGCGCGACTGGCTGGGCGACCGCCTGCGCGAGGCCGGCGCCCAGGTCGAGGCCGTCGAGGCCTACCAGCGCACGCTGCCCGAACCCAGCGCCATGCAGTGGCAGGCCGTGCGCGACAACCTGCGTCCCGGCGCGGCGCCGCATGCGTGGCTCCTAACCAGTTCTGAAGCGGTGCGCAACCTTGACGCGCTGGCACGCCAGCATCTGTCGCCTGAGGAAGACGCTGCCCTGCGGCAGGTGCAGTGCATCGCGCCGCATGCGAGAATCGCCGAACAGGCGCTGGCGCTGGGCTTCCCCCATATCCTGCGCGCCGCCCCGGGCGATGCCGGCCTGCTGGCGGCGTGCCTGCAGTGGGCCGATGCCCATGCCGGTCCCGCGCCGGCAAGCATGGCCAGCGCGTCAATCGAAGCCGGCCCGCCCAGCGCCACAGCCGAAGCGCCGCTGGCCCCCGTGCCGGACGCAGCAGTTCCCGCAACGTCAACGAAGGTCGAACGCGTGACGCAAGAAACCACGTCCTCCTCCGCTACGCCGCCGCCCACGGCGGCCTCCGCAGCATCGGCGCAAGCAGCGTCCGCGCCGGGCCCCGCTACCCCCGCTGCTCCCAGTGCAGCCTCACGGCGGTCCGCTGCGTTGTGGGCGCTCGTCGCCGTGCTGGTGGTGGCGACGGCTGGCGGCTTCTGGTGGCTGCAGCAGCGCGTTGACCACCTGACCGGCGAGCTGGCGCGCCGCCAGCAAAGCAACGATGCGCTGGTGCAGGAGTCGCGCGTGCTGACCCGCAACGCGCAGGACACGGTCAAGGAACTGCAGGCCAAGGTCGGCGCACTGGAGAACCAGGTCGGAGAGACCCGAGACAAGCAGGTGGCGCTGGAACAGGTCTACCAGGACCTGATGCGCAACCGCGACGACTGGGAAATCGCCGAGATCCAGCAGTTGCTGACCAGTGCCGGCCAGCAACTGCAGCTGACCGGCAACGTGCAGGTGGCGCTGGCCGCGCTGCAAAGCGCCGACGCGCGCCTGGCGCGCGCCGACAAGCCGCAATACAACCTGCTGCGCCGCGCGATCGCGCGCGACGTCGCGCGCATGAAGGCGGTGCCCGACACCGACCTGACCGGCGCTGCAATTAAACTGGACGAGGCCATCAACCAGGTCGACTCACTGCCGCTGCTGTCCAGCGAACGCATGCTGGAGCGCAGCGAGGCCGACGCCCGCAAGGGTGCCGCGGCCAACGGTGCCAGCGCGCCGGCCGCCGCCAACGGCGCGGGCCCGGGCTGGTTCACGCGCCTGTGGGATTACCTGCGCGAAGAACTGGCGCAGGTGGTCCGCATCCGCAAGGTCGACGACGCCGAGGCGCTGCTGCTGTCTGGCGACCAGGGCTGGTTCCTGCGCGAGAACGTCAAGCTGCGCCTGCTCAACGCGCGCCTGGCATTGCTGTCGCGCAACGAACCCGTGTTCCGCAACGACCTGGCCGCCGCGCAGGCGATGATCAGCCGCTATTTCGATACCAAGTCGCGCCGGGTGCAGGGGGTGCTGACGCTGCTGCGGCAGGCGCAGGCCGGCGCGGTCACGGTGCAGCTGCCCACCATGTCCGAAAGCCTGGGCGCGCTGCATGCCCTGAAGAAGGAGTAAGCCCATGCGCCTTCTGTTCTGGGTTGCGGTCCTGTTTGGCGGCGCCGTCGGGCTGGCCCTGTTCACGCAGTTCAACCACAGCAATGTGGTGCTGTTCTATCCGCCGTATCGCGTCGAGCTGTCGCTGAACCTGGCGCTGGCCTTGCTGCTGTTGCTGTTCTTCGTGGTGTGGACGGTGATGTCCACCGTCCGCCATCTGGCCGACATGCCGCGCCGCGCCGCCGCCTACCGCGAGCGCAGCCGCATGAGCAAGGCACAGGCGGCGCTGCGCGAGTCGATCGAAAACCTGTTTGCCGGCCGCTTCGCCCGCGCCGAGCGCGCCGCGCGCGAGGCGCAGTCCTGGGACGACCAGGCCCAGACCGCCGCGCTGATCGGCGCCCGCGCCGCGCACCGGATGCAGGAAACCGAGCGGCGCGACGCCTGGATGGCGCAGGTCACCGACCCCGAGCGCGAGCAGGCGCGGCTGGTGTCGATGGCCGAGTTGCTGGTCGATGCCCGCGATGCCGACGGCGCGCTGGAGACCATCGCCCAGCTGCAGTCGCAGGGCGCGCGCCAGATCCACGTGCAGCGCATCGCGTTGCGCGCGCACCAGCACCTGAAGAACTGGACCGAGGTGCTGCGCCTGGCGCGCTCGCTGGAAAAGCGCAACGCGCTGCATCCGGTGCTGGCGCTCCGGCTCAAGCAGATGGCCGTCGAAGCCATGCTGGAGGAACGCCGCCACGACGCCGACGCGCTGACCGAGTTCTGGCGCTCGTTGTCCGCCGACGAGCGCCGCGCCACCCGTATCGCCGAACCCGCGGCGCGTTACTTCGCGGCGCTGGGCCGGCAGAACGAAGCCCGCCGCATCATCGAAGACGCGCTCAAGGTCAACTGGGACAGCCGCCTGGTGCTGCGCTATGCCGATTGCGCCGTTCCAGGCCACGCGCTGCCGCAGATCCAGCAGGCAGAGAAATGGCTGGCCGCGCATCCCGCGGATGCCGACCTCTATTACACGCTGGGCGTGCTATGCCTGGGCGAGAAGCTATGGGGCAAGGCCCAGTCCAGCTTCGAGCGCGCGCTGAAATATGCAGAGCCCGACCAGCAGCGCCGCCTGCGCGTGCGCACGCACCTGGCGCTGGCGCGGCTTTTTGAGGAAACCGAGCGCTTCGACGACGCGCAGCGGCATTATCGCGAGAGCGCGATGCTGGCGGCCTGAGGATTTCAGGCTGCGCGTAAACTAACCGATTGTGTGCTCCCTCTCTCCCGCAAGCGGGAGTGGGGTGCACCGACCGCAGGCAAACTGCGGCAGCAATCCGGCCTGCCACCCAGCAGCCGCGTCACCATCCATCCCTACCACCATCCATTCCATGACTCTCGACCGCATCCTCCAATCCCAGGGCTTTGGCACGCGCCGGTACTGCGGCGACCTGATCGCCGCCGGGCTGGTCGAAGTCAACGGCGAACTGTGCGAAGACCCGCGCGCGCAGTTTGAAGTCGACGGCCTGCGGCTCACTGTAGACGGCGAGGAATGGCTGGCCTGCACCAAGGCCTACCTGATGCTGAACAAGCCCACCGGCTACGAATGCTCGCAGCGCCCGCGCCATCATCCCAGCGTCTACAACCTGCTGCCGGTGCCGCTGCGCCAGCGCGAGGTGCAGGCCGTGGGGCGGCTCGACCACGACACCACCGGGCTGCTGCTGCTGACCGATGATGGCCAGTTCATCCACGCCCAGACCTCGCCCAAGCGCAAGGTGCCCAAGATCTATGAAGTGACGACTGCCGAGCCGGTCACGCCGGAGCAGGCCGAAGCGCTGTGCAGTGGCGTGCAGCTGCTCGACGAACCGGCGCCGATCGCTGCGGAAGCGTGCGAGATCACCGGCGAACGCAGCCTGCGGCTGACCCTGGTGCAAGGCAAGTACCATCAGGTCAAGCGCATGGTGGCGGCGGCCGGCAACCATGTCAGCGCGCTGCATCGCAGCGCCATTGGCGGCCTGCGGCTCGATCCGGCCCTGGCCGAAGGCGAGTGGCGCTGGCTGACGGCGCAGGAGCTGGCCGCACTGACCCGCAAGGATTGAGCCAAACTGCAACCCCAGACCGTGGCCGGGCGCTCATTGCTGCACTGCAGCGTCCGCCAATCTTTTCCGGAAGACCCCCGGCGATTTGATAAAATGCAAGGCATGGCGAAGCCCGAAGCACCTATCAATCTGACCAATCAGTTCCTGATTGCCATGCCTGGCATGGCTGATCCGACCTTTTCGGGTTCCGTCGTCTATATCTGCGAACACAATGAGCGTGGCGCGCTCGGGCTGGTGATCAACCGGCCCATCGACATCGACATGGCCACGCTGTTCGACAAGATTGACCTCAAGCTTGAAATCCAGCCAGTCGCGCACCAGCCGGTCTACTTCGGCGGCCCCGTGCAGACCGAGCGCGGCTTTGTGCTGCATGACCCGGTGGGCGTCTATGTGTCGTCGCTGGCCGTGCCCGGCGGGCTGGAGATGACCACCTCCAAGGACGTGCTCGAGGCCGTGGCCAACGGCAGCGGCCCGCACCGCTTCCTGCTGACGCTGGGTTACTCCGGCTGGGGCGCCGGCCAGCTGGAGGAAGAGCTCAGCCGCAACGGCTGGCTGACGGTCCAGGCCGACCCCGAGATCATCTTCAGCGTGCCGCCCGACGATCGCTTCGCCGCCGCCATCCGGCTGCTGGGCATCGACTTCACCATGCTGTCCGGCGAGGCCGGGCATGCCTGATGCCGTGGGGCGTGAACTGCCCCGCGACGGCACGGTCCTGGCATTCGACTACGGCGAAAAAAAGATCGGCGTCGCGCTGGGCAACTTCATCACGCGCGAGGCGCGTGCGCTGACCATCCTCCCCAATATCACCGTGGAAGGCCGCTTCGAGGCCGTGGCGGCGCTCATCCAGGAGTGGAACCCGGTGCAGCTGATCGTCGGCATGCCGGTCAACCCCGAAGGCGGCGAGCAGCCCTCGATGAAGCTGGCGCGGCGTTTCGGCAACCAGCTCAATGGCCGCTTCGGCCTGCCGGTGGAGTGGGTGGACGAGCGCTATACCTCGCGCGCCGCGTCGATGGCCGGCGCCCGCCGCGGCGAGCTCGATGCCGAGGCCGCCCGCATCATCCTGCAACAGTACTTCGACCAATTCCCGCTATGACGCAGATTTCCGTTCCCGACGCCGAGTCGCTGTACCGCAAGCTGCTGGACCAGGCCCAGGCGTTGATCCCCGAGGCCGAGCGCGCGCGCTGGTCGGTGGCCGGCATCTACTCAGGCGGCGCGTGGATCGCCGCGCGGCTGGCCGCTGACCTGAAGCTGCCCGAGCATGGCGTGATCAACGTTGCCTTCCATCGCGACGACTATGCCAAGAAGGGCCTGCACAGCCAGGCCCAGCCGACCACGCTGCCGTTTTCGGTGGATGACCGCAACATCCTGCTGATCGATGACGTGCTGGCCACCGGCCGCACCATCCGTGCCGCCGTCAACGAGCTGTTCGACTACGGCCGCCCCGCGCGCGTGGCGCTGGGCGTGCTGGTCGACCGCGGCGGGCGCCAGCTGCCGATTGCCGCCGACCTGACTGCCGCCGAGATGGCGCTGCCGCCTGGCACCACGCTGGTGCTGTCGCGCCAGGGCGAGGGCGCCGGCGCGCAATTCGCGTTTGCGACCGAACCTACCGATTCCGCCACCGGCTGAACCGGCCCGAATGCCCCAGGCGCGCCGTGCGCGCCTGACCCCCAGCTCCGAGACCAGACCACCTCCGTTTTTTGCCCGCGCCCGACCAGCCATGACCAAGACGTTCCGCAACCCGCAGCTCACCAAGAACGGCGAACTGAAGCACCTGTTGTCGATCGAGGGGTTGTCGCGTGACATGATCACGCACATCCTCGACACCGCCAGCCAGTTCGTATCGCTGTCCGACTCAGACCGCGATGTCAAGAAGGTGCCGCTGCTGCGCGGCAAGAGCGTGTTCAACCTGTTCTTCGAGAACTCCACCCGCACCCGCACCACCTTCGAGATCGCCGCCAAGCGGCTGTCGGCGGACGTGCTGAACCTGAACATCAACGCCTCGTCGACCAGCAAGGGCGAGTCGCTGCTGGACACCATCAACAACCTGTCGGCGATGTCAGCCGACATGTTCGTGGTGCGCCATGCCAGCTCGGGCGCACCTTACCTGATCGCCGAGCACGTCGCGCCGCACGTGCACGTGATCAATGCCGGCGACGGCCGCCACGCGCACCCGACGCAAGGCCTGCTGGACATGTACACGATCCGGCACTTCAAGAAGGACTTCACCAACCTGACGGTGGCTATCGTCGGCGACATCCTGCACTCGCGCGTGGCACGCTCCGACATCCACGCGCTGACCACGCTGGGCGTGCCCGAAGTGCGCGCCATCGGTCCGCGCACGCTGCTGCCGTCGGGGCTGGAGCAGATGGGCGTGCGCGTCTTCCACGACATGGAAGAGGGCCTGAAGGGCGTGGACGTGGTCATCATGCTGCGGCTGCAGAACGAGCGCATGAGCGGCGCGCTGCTGCCGTCGGCGCAGGAATACTTCAAGGCCTACGGCCTCACGCCGGAGCGCCTGGCACTGGCCAATCGCGACGCCATTGTGATGCACCCGGGCCCCATGAACCGCGGCGTCGAGATCGACTCCGCCGTGGCCGACGGGCCGCAGTCCGTGATCCTGAACCAGGTGACCTTCGGCATCGCCGTGCGCATGGCGGTGATGGGCATCGTGGCGGGAAATAGCGACGAATGATGCAGTCGAGCGACACGAGCCAGAACACACTGAACCAGCCAAGCGACACGACAAGCCAAGCTATGAAGATTCACATCAAGGGCGGCCGCCTGATCGATCCGGCCAGCAACACCGACGCCGCGCAGGACCTCTACATCGCCGCCGGCAAGATCGTCGGCGTGGGCAGCGCCCCGGCGGACTTCACCGCCAACAAGACCATCGATGCCAGCGGCCTGATCGTGTGCCCCGGCCTGGTCGACCTGTCCGCGCGCCTGCGCGAGCCCGGCTACGAATACAAGGCCACGCTCGAATCCGAAGTGGCCGCCGCCACCGCCGGCGGCGTGACCAGCCTGGTCTGCCCGCCCGATACCGATCCGGTGCTCGATGAGCCCGGCCTGGTGGAAATGCTGAAATTCCGCGCCCGCACCCTGAACCAGACCCACGTGTACCCGCTGGGCGCGCTCACGCTGGGCCTGAAAGGCGAGACCCTGACCGAGATGAGCCAGCTGACAGAGGCCGGCTGCGTCGGCTTCAGCCAGGCCGAGGCCCCGGTGCACAACACCCAGGTGCTGCTGCGCGCGCTGCAATACGCCAAGACCTTCGGCTTCACCGTCTGGCTGCGCCCGGAAGACCCGTTCCTGGGCGGCGGCGTCGCCGCCAGCGGCGCGGTGGCGTCGCGCCTGGGCCTGTCCGGCGTGTCAGTGATCGCCGAAACCGTGCGCCTGCACACCATCTTCGAACTGATGCGCAGCACCGGCGCGCGCGTGCACCTGTGCCGCCTGTCGTCAGCCGCCGGGCTGGAACTGGTGCGCCAGGCCAAGCGCGAAGGCCTGGCCGTGACCTGCGACGTCAACATCCACCATGTCTCGCTGACCGACATGGATATCGGCTACTTCAACTCGCAGATGCGCTTCTCGCCGCCGCTGCGCAGCCCGCGCGACCGCGACGCCATCGTCGCCGCGCTGGCCGATGGCACCATCGACGCCCTGTGCTCCGATCACACCCCGGTCGACGACGACGAGAAGCTGCTGCCGTTCGCCGAGGCATCGCCGGGCGCAACCGGCCTGGAACTGCTGCTGCCGCTGACCCTGCGCTGGGCCGCCGAGCACAAGGTTCCGCTGGCCCTGGCACTGGGCCGCATCACCGCCGAGCCCGCCCGCGTGATCGGCCTGAAGGCCGGAACCCTGGCCGTCGGCAGCGCCGCAGACGTATGCGTGTTCGACCCCAGGCAGGTCTGGAAGGTCGACCGCCGCTCCATCAAGAGCCAGGGCAAGAACTCGCCGTGGCTCGGCTACGAGATGGAAGGCAAGGTCCGCATGACTCTGGTCGGCGGGCAAGTCGTCTACGGAAACCACGCCCACGCATGATCTGGCTGCGCAAGACCGCGCTGGTGCTGCACCTGCTGCGCGGGCTGGTGACCTGCGCCTTGCTGTTCCCGTGGCTGGGCGTGCGCACGCGCGAGTGGCATATCCGCCGCTGGTCACGGCGGTTGCTGCGGATTTGCGGGGTGGAGGTCGAGGTGGTGGACGCCACCGGCGCAGCGCCGCATGGCGCCGGCCGCCAGGGTGCGATGGTGGTTTCCAACCACATTTCGTGGCTGGACATCTACGTCATCCACAGCTGGCAGCCGGTGCGGTTTGTCGCCAAGTCGGAGATCCGCAGCTGGCCGCTGATTGGGTGGCTGTGCGACAAGACGGGAACGATCTTCATCGAACGTGCGCGCAAACGCGATGCCCACCGCGTGCTGCACGACATCACCGACGTGATGTTGCAGGGCGACCTCGTCGGCGTGTTCCCGGAAGGCACCACGACCGACGGCACCGAGGTGCTGCCATTCCACGCCAACCTGATGCAGGCACCGATTTCTGGTGGATTGCCCGTGCAGCCCCTCGGACTGAACTACCTCGATGCCGCTACGGGTCAACCAACGCTTGCCGCCGCCTACATCGGCGAGACCACATTGCTGCAGTCACTGGAAGCGGTCTTGCGCGCACCCAGGATCAAGGCCAGGCTGGTAATCGGGCCTGCGCTGGTGCCGGCCTCGGGCGACCGCCGCGAGCTTGCGAACTCCGCCAGGGAGGTGGTCGCCCACCTCAGCCAGGGCGCGCCGGAACACGCTGCTGCCGCGGCCCGGCGGCTGAACCACCCCGTTGAGCCCGGCGGCGTGCCCCAGCCGAGCTCCGCTGCCATCAGCTAGCCGTCCTGTCGTCCCCGCCAACGCGGGATTGCCAGTCAGGCCAGCGGGTCACAATATTGCGGGCAATCAACCTGAACGACGGTCCGTTCGGCAGGATCCTGTGCCAACCGGGCCGCCGTCAGCTTGCCACCCCAGACGCAGCCAGTATCCAGCGCCATCAGATTCGGCCGCATGACCAGGCCCAGCGTCGACCAATGGCCGCATACCACGGTCACATCCCCGGTACGCCGCCCCGGCACGTCGAACCACGGCATGAACCCGTCCGGCGCCTTGCCCAGGCCTTCCTTGGTCTTGAAGTCCATCACGCCATCGACAGTGCAGTAGCGCAGCCGGGTGAGGGCATTGACCACCACCCGATGGCGATCAATGCCGCGCAGGCCGTCGTGCCAACGGTCGGAGGCGTTGCCGAAGATGTCGGCGAGGAAGTCTTGCCAGTTGGGGCCTTGGAGTTGGTCTTCGACTTCGCGGGCGAGGTCGATGACTTGGGTGGCGGTCCATTGGGGGAGGACGCCGGCGTGGACCAGGAGGAAGTTGTTTTCCAGTAGGGCGAGGGGGCGGTGGCGGAGCCAGGTGAGTAGATCCGCACAATCGGGGGCGGTGAGGATGTCGTCGAGGGTGTCGGATTTGCCTTTTTTGCGGACGCCGGCGGCGACGGCTAGGAGGTGGATGTCGTGGTTGCCGAGGACGGTTTCAGTGCGGCTGCCCATGGCACGGATGGCGCGGAGGGTTTGCAGGGAGGCTGGGCCGCGGTTGACCAGGTCGCCGACAAGGCGGAGGGCAGGCTGTGCCGGCAATTCGCCCAGTAGGGTGTCCAGCGAGGCCGCACAACCTTGTAGGTCGCCGACGGCATGAGATGTCGAAAGAGGCACTTTATTGTTGGGCATCAGAACCGGAGAAAACTATTTCGCTTCTATTTGTAGTTTTGTGACCGATATACCGTGGCATGGTTACATGAGGCTACAAAAAGAGGGGGAGGGGATGTAGGTTAGGGCATTCCGTCGGATAGAATACCGCCACTTCTGCAGGCACTTAACGCCCCGCCGTCCTAGAAGAGGACAAGGTGGGCGCTCGGCTTTTGTCGGGTCATCGAAACATATCGAGGCAAGGAGCAGTTTTGTCGCATATTTTGGTCACAGGGGGCGCTGGGTTTATTGGCGCCAATTTCGTTCTGGCTTGGTTGAGCGACAAGTCCGCCGACGGCATTGTCAATGTCGACAAACTGACGTATGCAGGCAACCGCAAAACGCTGGCAGCGGTGGAGGGCGATAGCCGCTACGTCTTCTCCCATACCGATATTTGTGACCAACCGGCCCTCGACGCACTTTTTGCTGCTTACAAGCCTCGTGCCGTCGTACATTTCGCCGCGGAAAGCCACGTCGACCGCTCCATTCACGGCCCTGCTGAGTTCATTCAAACCAATATCGTCGGGACTTTCACGCTACTCGAAGCGGCCCGCGCATATTGGGGTGTCTTGAGCGAGACAGACAAAGCCGCATTCCGATTTCTTCACGTGTCCACCGATGAGGTCTTTGGTTCGCTTGGGCCGACCGATCCCCAGTTTTCGGAATCCACCCCGTACGCTCCCAACAGCCCCTACTCAGCTTCAAAGGCCGCCTCGGACCATCTGGTTCGCTCCTATCACCATACCTACGGGCTGCCGGTCCTGACGACGAACTGTTCGAACAACTACGGACCCTACCACTTTCCCGAGAAGCTGATCCCGCTCATGATTGCTAACGCCTTGGGTGGCAAGGACTTGCCGATCTACGGTGATGGTCTCAATGTGCGTGATTGGCTGTACGTTGGGGACCATTGTTCGGCGATCCGCGAAGTGTTGGCACGAGGACGTCTAGGCGAAACCTATAACGTTGGCGGTTGGAACGAAAAGACCAATCTCGAAGTCGTGCACACACTGTGTGGCTTGCTTGACGAATTGCATCCCAAAGCCACCGGTTCGTACCGCGACCAGATCGCCTTTGTGAAAGACCGACCCGGCCACGACCGCCGCTATGCCATTGATGCACGCAAGCTTGAGCGTGAACTCGGTTGGAAGCCAGCAGAGACTTTCGAGACTGGGCTGCGCAAGACCGTGCAGTGGTACCTTAGCAACCAGGCGTGGGTGCGGGACGTCATGTCGGGTGAGTACCGGAACTGGGTGGCGAAGCAATATGTTGCATAAGGCGTCACGCATTCCCACCGTGCTCGTAACAGGAAGCAACGGCCAGGTTGGGTTCGAACTCCGTCGCAGCTTGGTGCCGCTCGGGCGGGTGGTGGCGCTTGATCGCAAGGCCTGTGATCTGACCAACATCGATGTCCTCCGCGATGTGGTGCGCAGTGTCCGCCCTGACGTGATCGTCAACCCGGCCGCCTATACCGCGGTGGACAAGGCGGAGACCGAGACCGAGCTAGCTTTCGCCATCAACGGCGCCGCTCCCGGCGTGCTGGCCGAAGAGGCGCGCGCGCTGGGCAGCCTGCTCGTGCACTATTCGACGGACTATGTGTTCGCCGGCACCGGCGATAAGCCCTACGTCGAAAGCGACGCGGTAGGGCCGCTTTCGGTCTACGGCAAGAGCAAGCTGGCCGGCGAGCAGGCCATCGCGGAAGCGGGGGGCGCCGCCATCGTCTTGCGGACCTGCTGGGTCGCGGGTGCGCATGGCGGCAATTTCGCCAAGACGATGCTCAAGCTGGGCCGCGAACGCGACAGCCTGCGCGTGATCGCGGACCAGTTCGGCGCGCCGACCACGGCTTCTCTGATAGCCGACGTGACCGCGCACATCATTGACCGTGCTTGGCTGCATGGCGACCGGATGGAGTTTCCGGGTGGCGTCTACCATCTGGCCGCAGCGGGCGAGGCATCGTGGCATGGCTATGCCACGGAAGTCCTGCGCTATGCGGCTAGCAAGGGCGTCGAGCTCAAGGTTGATCCGGAGGCCATCGAGGCCATTCCCGCCACGGCCTACCCACTACCTGCGCCGCGGCCGTCCAACTCGCGGTTGAGCACGCGCAAGCTGCGCGAGACCTTTGATATCAATCTGCCGGCGTGGCAGCAGGGCATGCACTACCTGCTGGACCAGCTGCTTCCCTGAACGACAATATGCGCAAAGGCATCATTCTGGCCGGAGGATCCGGCACGCGGCTATATCCGATTACGCGGTCGGTGTCGAAGCAGCTCATGCCCGTCTACGACAAGCCTATGATCTACTACCCGCTTTCGACGCTGATGCTGGCGGGGATTCGGGACATCCTGGTGATCTCTACGCCGGAAGACACTACGCGTTTTTCAGACATGCTGGGCGACGGCAGCAACTGGGGCATCAATTTGCAGTACGCGGTCCAGCCCTCGCCGGATGGGCTGGCTCAGGCGTTCATCATCGGACGCGAGTTCATCGGTAACGATCCCTCGACACTGATCCTGGGAGACAACATCTTCCACGGCCATGATCTTGTTGCACAACTCGCTCGCACGGCCACTGTCGACGATGGCGCCACGGTATTTGCATACCATGTGCACGATCCCGAACGTTACGGGGTTGTCGAGTTCAATGACCAGTTCCGCGCGATCTCCCTTGAGGAAAAGCCTGCGAGACCGCGCTCGAACTACGCCGTGACAGGGCTCTATTTCTACGACAAGCAGGTGTGCGATATCGCTTCCGCAGTCCGTCCGTCTCCTCGCGGCGAGCTTGAGATTACAGATGTCAACAAGCGGTATCTGGAAATGGGCAAGTTGAATGTCGAGATCATGGGTCGAGGCTATGCGTGGCTCGATACTGGCACGCACGATTCGCTTCTGGAGGCTGCGACTTTCATCGCCACCCTGCAGAACCGACAGGGCTTGATGGTGGCCTGTCCCGAAGAAATCGCATACAGGAACAAATGGATTGGTGCGGAGCAGGTCGCTGCGCTGGCGCGTCCATTGTCGAAGAGCGGTTATGGCAAGTACCTCATGCAAGTCATTTCAGAGTCCGTCAAATGAACCTGACCGTAACCCAAACGGCTTTGCCTGAGGTGCTCGTTCTAGAACCGAGAGTATTCGGAGACGATCGCGGCTTCTTCTTCGAAAGCTTCAATTCACGTGTCTTCGAGCAGGCTACCGGCGTGAAGCGGGAATTCGTGCAGGACAACCATTCGCGATCTGTGCGGAATGTGTTGCGCGGTCTGCACTATCAGATCCAGCACCCGCAGGGTAAGCTCGTGAGGGCATTGCGGGGTGAAATCTTCGACGTGGCGGTTGACTTGCGCCGTTCATCGCCGAATTTCGGCAAATGGGTCGGCGTTTTGCTCTCCTCGGAAAACAAGCGGCAGTTATGGGTGCCGGAGGGCTTCGCGCACGGCTTCCTCGTCGTCTCGGAAGAGGCAGAGGTTCTATATAAAGCGACCGACTACTGGTATCCCGAACACGAACGGGCGGTGGCATGGAATGACGCCGAGCTCGGTATCTCGTGGCCGTTGTCCGAGACACCCGTGCTAGCGGCTAAGGACGCTTTGGCAGAGTCGCTGTTGCACGCTGAGCTTCCGCTTTGAGTCATAGTACCGAACATGAATATCCGGAACGATTCTCCGTCCCGTCATCGCCCTTCACGGTTGGAGTGAATTGCATGGCAGCGCGTGAAAAGATCCTTTTTTGCGGGAACTCGGCATGGGCCATGTACCAGTTTCGCCGTGGTGTCATGGAAGCTTTGATTGCGGATGGCTATGAAGTGCACGTTGTCGCGCCAGCGGACGGCAATTCTTCTGCCTTGGAGGAACTCGGCTGTATTTTTCACGCTGTACCCATGTCACCGCAAGGCCACAATCCTCTGGAAGATTTGCGGCTTGTCCTGGTACTGAGTGCTCTGTACCGGCGCGTCGGTCCCAAAGTGATTTTTCATTACACGATCAAGCCCAATATCTACGGATCGGTCGCTGCGTGGCTGGCCAGCGCGAAATCCATTGCGATCACTACCGGGCTGGGCTATGTGTTTCTTAATGTCGGTCTGGTGTCACGGGTCAGTAAGCTCCTGTATCGGATAGCGTTGCGATTCCCGCAGGCGGTCTGGTTTCTCAATCATGAAGACCGGGGCGCTTTCGTTTCCAGGAAACTTGTGGACTCATCGAAGTGCGTCGTGTTGCCAGGGGAGGGCATAGACCTGACCTATTTCCGGCAGCTTTCGGATATCACGCCCGGGCCATCGGAGTGTTTCACTTTTCTGCTGATAGCACGAATGTTGTGGGACAAGGGTATCGGCGAGTACGTTGATGCGGCTCGACAACTCGGGGAGCGATATAGGAATGTGCGTTTCCTTCTGCTTGGGCCGGGCGGTTCCGCGAATCCTAGCGCCATACCCATCGAACAGATTCACCATTGGCAGGAGGATGGGGTAGTTGAATATCTGGGCGAGGCGGCTGATGTGCGGCCCGCCATAGCAGCCGCAGACTGCATTGTGCTGCCATCCTATCGTGAGGGCGTACCCCGTGTTCTGCTCGAGGCCGCAGCGATGGAGCGGCCGGTGATAGCGACCGATGTTCCCGGTTGCAAGGACATCGTTGATCACGGCGTAAATGGTTACCTGTGTGCGGAACGCAATGCGGATGACCTGACATCAAAAATGGAAGCGATGCTCCAGCTAGGCGCGTCGGCGCGACGAGAGATGGGGCGTGCCGGCCGAGCAAAGGTGCAGCGCGAGTTCGATGAGAAAAAGGTGGTGGCCCATTACCGTAGTGTGATTCAGGCATTTGCCTGAGTCGGGCGAGCTGGCGGAGAAGTGCTGCAGTTGACGGAAGTGCAGACATGGATGATGGGTGTCGGTGGAATTGGCGCGAATCGATGGGACTGCGAATGTTAAAATTGATGTTATCCGTCGTTATTCGGCAAGATTTTTGATTTATATACGGACTTGGTGATTTCAATGACGTTTATTCCCGTTATTCTTTCGGGTGGGGCTGGGACAAGGCTATGGCCAGTGTCTCGGGAGTTCCATCCCAAGCCGTTCATCCGTCTGCCGGATTCACAGAGTCTGCTGCAGAAGGCGTTTCTGCGTGCGGCTGCACTGCCCGATGTTGCCGAAATCCTTACGGTCACAAACAGGGAGTTGTTCTTCAAGACGGAAGATGAGTATCGTGAGATTAACCACTCCCGGATGGCCACATCTTTCATTCTCGAACCGTTCGGGCGTAATACATCGGCGGCTGTTGTAGCTGCTGCGCTGCATGTATCGAAGACTTACGGTAACGACGCGACCTTGCTGATTCTGGCTGCGGATCACCTGATATCCGATCATGCGGCCTTCGCGGACGCTGTGGGCAAGGCAAGGGATTTGGCTGAGAAGGGCTATCTCGTTACGCTGGGGATTCGTCCGGATGCGCCCGAAACGGGGTACGGATACATTGAGGCGAGCGGCACGCAAGTCAATCGGTTTGTCGAGAAGCCGTCGGCACAAAAGGCTACCGAATATCTTGCGGCGGGCAACTACCTTTGGAACTCGGGAATTTTCTGTTTTAAGGCAGGCACTGTTCTATCACAGTTCGAAGAGCATGCTGGCGATATTCTCAACGCTGTGAAGGAGTGCTTCGACGAGTCACGAGTTGTGACGGCCGATGGTTTTTCCCAGACCGATCTCGAGGCAAGTCGGTTCGAAGGCGTGCCGAGTATCTCGATCGACTACGCGCTGATGGAGAAGTCCAATCAGCTTGCCGTTGTGCCTTGTGATATCGGTTGGAGTGATGTGGGCTCCTGGAATGCTATCGGTGCGCTTGCTGGGGCCGATGGCAGTGGCAACTGTATTGAGGGTGAGGCACTGCTGCACGATAGCAAGAATTGCTACGTACGCGGTGAGGATCGCATGGTTGGTATGGTAGGTGTCAGCGATCTCGTCGTGATCGATACGGCCGATGCGCTTCTCGTCGCTCACAAGGAGCGAACCCAGGAGGTCAAGGAGATTGTTCGCCAACTGAGCGAGCGCGGGCACGAATCCAGCAAGATCCACCGAATGGTGCATAGGCCTTGGGGCACATATACCGTCCTAGGCGGCGGCGAACGATTCAAGATCAAACGCATCGAGGTCAAGCCGGGCGCATCGTTGTCGCTGCAGATGCATTACCACCGCAGCGAACACTGGATCGTGGTCAACGGCATGGCTAAGGTGATCAACGGCGAAACCGAAACGCTGGTGAACACCAATGAATCGACATATATCCCGGCCGGAAATCGTCACCGGCTGGAAAACCCCGGAAAGCTGCCTTTGGTCATGATCGAGGTGCAGTGCGGGGACTATCTCGCGGAAGACGATATCGTCCGCTTTGAAGACACTTACGGCCGGGTTTAAGAAAGGACACGTGGCATCTATGAGCAAAGTCGCACTCATTACGGGCATCACTGGACAGGATGGTGCCTATTTGGCCGAATTTCTGCTTGCCAAGGGCTACCAGGTCCATGGAATCAAACGCAGAACTTCTCTCTTTAACACCGATCGCATCGATCACCTCTTCCATGATCCGCATTCGGGCGGCCCTAACTTGGAACTGCACCATGGGGACCTGACGGACTCGAGCAGCTTGCTGCGGATCATCGCCAAGGTTCAACCGACGGAGATCTACAATCTGGCAGCCCAAAGCCATGTTCAGGTGTCGTTTGAAGAGCCCGAGTACACCGCAAATTCCGACGGCATCGGCGCTCTGCGCTTGCTGGAGGCGATTCGGATTCTCGGTCTTGAAAAGACCGCGCGCTTCTATCAGGCATCGACATCCGAACTGTACGGATTGGTGCAAGAAGTGCCACAAAAAGAAACGACGCCTTTCTATCCGCGCAGTCCTTATGCCGTAGCAAAGCTCTATGCATACTGGATCACGGTTAACTACCGTGAATCGTATGGGCTCTATGCTTGCAACGGGATTCTCTTCAATCATGAGAGTCCGATCCGCGGGGAGACGTTCGTTACTCGCAAGATCACCCGCGGTCTTGCGCGCATTGCGCTCGGCATGCAGGATTGCTTGTACCTCGGCAACATGAACGCTCTGCGCGACTGGGGTCATGCACGCGATTACGTGACGATGCAATGGCTCATGCTGCAGCAGGAGCGGCCCGAGGATTTCGTTATTGCCACAGGCGAACAGCACAGTGTCCGGGAGTTTGTTGATCTTTCGGCGCGTGAGCTTGGTATCACCCTGCGATGGCAAGGCGAAGGTGTCGATGAGGTGGCTACCGTGGACAAGGTCGAAAACGAAGAATACGCCAGTCACGTGGCTCCGGGATCCACGATCGTACGGGTGGATCCACGATATTTCCGTCCTGCTGAAGTGGAAACGCTGCTTGGCGATGCGACCAAGGCGCGCGAAAAGCTTGGCTGGACGCCGGAGACGTCATTTGCCGAGCTTGTAGCGGAAATGGCTCAGGCCGATGCGGCGCTTGCCGCGCGTGAGAAGGCCGTACTCGGTCGCGGGTTGAAGGTCTTCCGGCCGGACCTTGGGGAGAAGTAATCGTGCCTCAGGGTCCCATTCTTGTCACAGGTGGAACTGGCATGGTCGGGCGAAACCTGCTCGATTTGGCCAAGCTCCGTAATGTCGATATCGTGGCGCCGTCCAGTCGGGAATTGGATCTGCGGAATTTCGATGCGGTACGCGGCGTCCTGCGTGACCTTCGACCGGCGTGTATTGTGCACGCGGCCGGCCGGGTTGGCGGAATCCAGGCAAATATTCGTGAGCCGGTAGCGTTTCTCGTGGAGAACTGGGACATGGGCAAGAACCTGCTCATGGCCGCTCGCGATGCCGGGGTTGCACGTGTGCTTAATCTTGGCAGCTCTTGCATGTATCCACGGAACAGTCCCAATGCACTGCGCGAAGAGGAAGTTCTGACAGGACAGCTCGAGCCGACCAACGAAGGGTATGCACTGGCGAAATGTGCAGTGGCGCGCTTGTGCGATTACATCAGCCGGGAAAGTCGGGAGTGCCAGTACAAGACGCTGATTCCATGCAATTTGTACGGCAAGTACGACAAGTTTGATCCGCAGCATTCGCATCTGGTGCCAGCCATCATTCACAAACTGCACGAGGCGAAGTCTTCGGGCCGCGACGCAGTGGACGTCTGGGGCGATGGGACCGCTCGGCGAGAGTTTCTGTACGCGGGCGATCTGGCGGACGCCATCTTCACCTTTATCGACCGCTTCGACAGCCTTCCAGGAGTGCTGAATATCGGACTGGGTCGGGACTACGAAGTCAATGAGTACTACCAGGCCGCAGCAGAAGTGGTTGGCTATATGGGACGCTTCGAGCATGACTTGTCGAAGCCGGTTGGCATGAGCCGGAAGCTGGTTGACACCAGTCGTGCCAGCCAGCTGGGCTGGGCTGCCCAGACGTCGCTGGTTGAAGGGCTGCGCGCTACATATGACTATTATTTGAATCACTTGGGGTAATGGATGCCGTACTCGCTTGCTAGTACTACGTGGGACCAGGAAGAGCTCGATGCAATGCAACGCGTCATCGAGTCGGGCATGTTTACGATGGGTAAGCATGTTGCTGAGTTTGAGCGGGTGTTTGCCGAAAGCGTCGGCAGCCGCTATAGCGTAATGGTGAACTCCGGATCCTCCGCCAACCTCGTGATGGTCGGCGCGCTGCTATTCCGGAAAAGTAATCCGCTGCAGGCTGGCGATGAGGTCATCGTGCCGGCAGTGTCGTGGAGTACGACGTACCATCCGCTGCAGCAGTATGGATTGCGAGTCCGCTTCGTCGATATTGACCGCGAGACGCTTAACTATGACCTCGATGCGCTAGCCGGCGCGATCACCCCGCAAACGCGAGCGATCATGGTCGTCAACCTGCTGGGTAATCCGAACGACTTCGCTCGCATCCGTCAGATCGTCGGCGATCGCAATATTGATGTCATTGAAGACAATTGTGAGTCGCTGGGTGCAACGTTCGAAGGGCGCCAAACCGGGACGTTCGGACTGATGGGTACTTACTCATCGTTCTTCAGTCACCATATCTCGACCATGGAAGGTGGCGTGGTCGTGACCGACGACGAAGAGCTGTATCACATCCTCTTGGCACTGCGCGCCCATGGCTGGACGCGCAACCTGCCCAAGTACAATCACGTTTGCGGAACCAAGAGTGATAATCCGTTCGAGGAATCGTTCCGGTTCGTGCTGCCTGGGTACAACGTGCGTCCGCTGGAACTGAGCGGTGCCATCGGCATTCCTCAGATGCGCAAGCTGCCTGGCATGGTGGAACAGCGTCGCCGAAATGCATCGAAGTTTCAGGCGCTGATGTCGCGCGTGCAGCACTTGCGCACTCAGCGCGAGATTGGCAACAGCAGCTGGTTCGGCTTCAGCCTCATTGTCGAACCCGATGCGCCGTTCACACGCGCCGACCTGATCGCGGCGTTTGCGAAGCACCAGATCGATGTGCGTCCTATCGTTGCCGGCAATTTCGCTAAGAACGAAGTGCTGAAGTGGTATGACTATTCCATTCACGGTAGCCTAACCAACGCGGAAGAGATCGATGTCTCGGGTTGCTTCATCGGGAATCACCACTATCCGCTGGACGACGAATTCAAACTTCTCGAGCAAGCCCTGGCCGAACTGCCGGGCGCAATAGTGTGATGCAGAAAGCCCTGAACGTCGCCGAGCGTAAGGTGTCTGCGGAGCCGAAGCCAGAGACCCTGATTACGCCGCAACCTGATTCAAGTCACTACTGGCGCGACCTGTGGCGCTTTCGTGAGCTGCTGATGTTGCTCGTGTGGCGGGACGTGCTGGTGCGATACAAGCAGACCGCCATGGGAATGAGCTGGGCCGTCCTCCGCCCGCTCACGACCATGCTCGTCTTCACACTTGTCTTCGGCAAGCTTGCCAAGTTGCCGTCGAACGACGCACCGTATGCGTTGCTGGTGTTTGCGGGAATGCTGCCATGGCAGTTCTTCTCCGCGACCTTCTCTGATGCAGGCAACAGTGTTGTGGGCAATGGCCACATCATCTCGAAGGTGTATTTCCCACGGCTGATCGTTCCGCTCAGTGCACTGTTCGTTGGAGTCGTCGATTTCGTCATCGCTGGCGTCGTGTATCTCGGCCTGTCGCTGGTCTACCTTCATATTCCGAGCTGGCAGATCATTTTTTTGCCGCTCTTCGTCATCTTGCTGTGCTCGTTCGTACTTGCATGCAGCCTCTGGGTGGCGTCGCTCAACGTCTCGTACCGGGATTTTCGCTTTCTGGTTCCGGTTGCCATTCAGTTGGGTGCCTATCTGTCGCCTGTCGGCTTTGCAAGCTCGATCGTTCCAGAGAAGTGGCGGCTGCTTTATTCGCTAAATCCGATGGTAGGCATCATCGACGGTTTCCGCTGGTGTCTGCTAGGCGGACAGAATCCTTTGCACTGGGAAGCCCTCGCAATTTCCGTCGGCATCACGATCGTGCTTCTCATCCCGGGCATCCGGTTCTTCCGGCGTACTGAAAGCGGCTTCGCCGATCTGATGTAAATCATGAGCAAAGCAATAGTTGTAGAAAATCTTTCGAAGAGCTATTTGCTCAAGCATCGCACCGCGCAGGCCCAGGCGTCGACGCAGAAATCGTTGCGCGATGCGATCGGTTCCGGTCTGGGTGCCATGCTGCGTGGTGGCCGGAAGCGTAACGCTGCGGCCGGCGTTGAAGTCGAGACAGAAGAAGTCTTCTGGGCATTGCGCGACATTAACTTCGAGGTGGAAGAGGGCGAACGCGTTGCCATCATCGGTAGGAACGGTGCCGGCAAATCCACGCTGTTGAAGATTCTTTCGCGTGTGGTCAGCCCGACGTCCGGCAGTGTGCGGATTCGCGGGCGGTTGAGCAGCCTGCTCGAAGTTGGTACGGGTTTCCATCCAGAGTTGACCGGGCGTGAGAACGTCTTTCTCAATGGCGCGCTTCTGGGCATGAGCCAGGCCGAAGTGCGTCGCAAGTTCGATGAGATTATCAACTTCGCAGAGATCGAGCGATTCCTCGACACACCCGTCAAGCGCTATTCCAGCGGCATGTACGTGCGCCTCGCTTTTGCAGTATCGGCATTTCTGGAACCGGACATCATCGTCCTGGACGAAGTACTGGCCGTTGGCGACGCTGCATTCCAGAAGAAGTGTCAAGCCAAGATGCGCCAGTTAGCGGCAGAAGGGCGTACCGTGCTGTTCGTCAGCCACAGCATGGGGGCGGTCAAAGAGATGTGCGACACCGCGCTGATCCTTGAGGGAGGCCGCGTGAACAACGGGAAGGTGTCCGTTGATGAAGCGGTGCTGTCCTACATGCGGCGATCTGTGAATACCGAATGCGCGAACCTGCCGTTCCACACAGAGGATGTCGATTGCCTGAATGTCCTGATCCTTCAGGACGAAGTGCCGGTCACTGCGTGTGATGGCAGCAAGCCAATTGATGTGCAGATCGAGTTCCGTGTGCATCGGCCTCTTCAGGCGTTTCGGATGGGGTTCTATCTCAAGACGGTGCTTGGCGAAATGATTGCGCGCTCGCTCGCGGCAGACTGGAATCCGGACATGGAAACCGTCCTGCCCGGCGATTATGTCCTGCATGCGCGATTGCCCGCCGATTTCCTGGTGGCGGGCAGCTATGTCGTGGAAATCCACTCCAGCCAGTTTGGCGTTTGCGACTATTTTGACAGCATGCTCTCCTTTCCAATCACTGTTCGCCGTTCGCCGGGGTATAACGTGCAGCATGCCGCCGAACAGCCGTTCGGTTATGTGCATCTCAATCCGGGTTGGCGCTTGGAATCCTTGTCTCTCGCATGATCGACGTCAAACTGTCAACGTGCGCACCTGCCTGGCCATGGATGCGTCAGTTCCCAGGCCACGTGCCGACTTGGGGGCCCTTCCGATTCCACATCGACAGTAATATCTCGAACTGCGATGCCTGGGTGGTATTCGAATCGCTCGCCGCGCGGGAGCAAGTCAACTGCCCGCACGAACGAACCATATTCGTGACGGGCGAACCGGACTCCCTTGGCCACTATGACGCCGG
Organism: Cupriavidus sp. FW305-26; assembly: GCF_058787975.1. Taxonomy (NCBI): domain Bacteria; kingdom Pseudomonadati; phylum Pseudomonadota; class Betaproteobacteria; order Burkholderiales; family Burkholderiaceae; genus Cupriavidus; species Cupriavidus sp. FW305-26. The sequence continues at coordinate 855 of NZ_JBYTAH010000061.1, read as the reverse complement.
TTTTCTGTCGCAGTTCCACACTGTCGTCAGCGGGCGCCATGACATTGATCATCCCCGCATCTTCCGGATGCAACAGGCACATCCCTGGTTCGTCGAACGATCCATGGACGAGTTGCTTGCAATGGCGCCGGTGGCAAAGCAGGAAGAGATCTGCGTTATCTCGTCGGACAAGGCGTTCAGCGAAGGCCATCGGAAGCGGCTGGATTTCGTTCAGGCGTTGTCCGGGGCATTGGGAGACCGCCTGCATGTATATGGGCGCGGCATTCGTAGTTTCGACTCGAAGTGGGATCTGCTGTCCCGCTACCGATATGCGGTGGTGTTGGAGAACCACGAAAGCGAAGATTTCCTGACCGAAAAGCTCCCCGATGCGTGGCTCGCATGGTGCTATCCGTTCTATGCAGGCTGTACGAATGTCGGACGTTATCACGCGGACGATACGTGGACGCGGATTGCGATGGAAGAACCACAACGCGCAGCTCGGACTATTGCCGGTTGTCTCGATGACCCGAAGCATTACCCTTCGCACCTCGAGGCCATTGCACGCGCACGGACGCAGTATCTGTGGAATACGCAGTTCTTTCCAAATCTCGCTATCGTCCTGCAGCACCTGATTGCCACCACGTCCCAGAGCGAGCGTGTGCAGAAGACCATGATCCCGATGAACGAGATGGTGGAACGCGCGGCCAGGGAAGCAGCAGAAATCGCCAACACCGCGGTACGTGGCGATTCGTCATCGCCGCAGCAATTGCCAGAAATCAAGAACGGAAAGTCTGTGAACAAGCTATTGGTACGGGTTCTCAGGTCCGCGGGCTACCGCCTGCAGTATGCAGCCGATGCGATGGATCCACCTCCGCC